>JADGNT010000139.1 GCA_017883345.1 Candidatus Solibacter sp.
ACTGCCCGTTCGGGACTGGGCGATCGGCGCCCATCGGCCTGAGCATATGCTATTCGCGTGCCAAGACCCTCTCCGGCGAGTGCTGCAAGCCCAGTGACGGAACGGGACTTACAAGGACTAATTCCGAACCGGGGACGTCGGCTACTCAAGCAGCCGCGCGAAGTAGAGGGCCGACCGCCAGGTCCTCGTCAATCAAGGGCCAGTGGATACCATAACCGGAAGGCGAGAGTTCCGCTCGATTTCGTTCTACCAGGGATGCGTGGGCAAGCCGGTCGGAACACTTTTCCCAAGGAATCGACACAGACCCGGTTTCCATAATCACAATGAGCGCCTCGGGCGTCGTCTCGATTGCCTTTGCCAAAACCGGCTTCGTTTTACTTTGCACGATCCCCTCCGAACTGCTCTCGCCAAGCCACCACGATCTGATCGAAATGCTCAAAGATTATCTGCCGCACCTCGCGTCGCAAACGCGGCGTGCAGTTGTACTCAAAATCCTCGACGATATCGAAACGGTCCGGTTGCAGCCAATACTTGCAATCCGCATCTCCCTTCACCGCATGCACGTGCATCGGCTCATTGCCCTCGTTCGAATAGAAATGAAACCGCCAGCCCTGCACATAGAGAATAGTGGGCATCAGATCGCAATTCCATTATAGGGAGTTCAGGGGATTGCCACCACCTTCAACTTTCTTTTCCCCCTCATTTCAATCACTTCCAGACCCGAAAATCGGAATCCCATCCTTCCCAATGCTATAGCTCGAATAGTAGAGATGCGCACTCCACCCAAATCCCGCGGCCCATCCGGCTTCGACGCCATCCTATATATCGCCCAACGCGGCATCCCAGTGACCTCGGCCGCCGGCCGTGATTGCGCCATCGACATCCGGTTCCGCCACCTCCCTGAAGGCCTCCGGACGATCGGCCGGTTTGCGTCACAAAAGTTCCCAGCCGCCCCGCAACCCGGTGCAACAAAGGAGCTTACTCCCACCCAAGAAATACACCCAGCTTTTGGATTTTGCGTCACAACGTCCCCACTTGTGGGGCCGGTTCCCTACCGGCGCCACTGGCGAAATCGCCAACCCTCCTCATCGCGTTTCCCCACGGCGGAGCCTTCCGCCGCTCTACTTGGTACCATGAGAGTTACCCCTAAAATGGATCCGCAAAACGTAGTGCTGAAGCAGACCATCAATCTGCCAACGACGGCTTTCTCCATGAAGGCCAACCTGCCGCAGGCCGAGCCCAAGATGCTGGCGCGGTGGGAAGAGGAGAAGCTGTATCACAAGATTCGCGCGTCGCGCGCCGGCCGGCCGGTGTACGTGCTGCACGACGGGCCCCCGTACGCCAACGGGCGCATCCACATGGGGACGGCGTTCAATAAGATCCTCAAGGATTTCGTGGTGAAATCGAAGACCATGGCGGGCTTCGATTCGCCCTACGTGCCGGGCTGGGATTGCCACGGCCTGCCGATCGAAATCAAAGTCGATAGCGAACTCGGCTCCAAGAAGGCGCGGATGACGGCGGTCGAGATCCGCCGCGCGTGCCGCAAGTACGCGGAGAAGTACGTCGATATCCAGCGGCAGGATTTCAAGCGGCTGGGTGTGCTGGGGCGCTGGGAAGATCCGTATCTCACGATGAGCGCGAAGTATCAGAGTGTGATCGCCGGCGCGTTCGTCGATTTCCTGGATCGCGGCTACGTGTACAAGGGCCTGAAGCCGGTGCACTGGTGCATCAAGGACCGCACGGCGCTGGCCGAAGCGGAGGTGGAGTATGCGGACCACACCAGCCCTTCGATCTGGGTGCGGTTTGCGCTGGTCTCTGGCGCCGAGGCGATCGACCCGACGCTCGCCGGCCGCAAGGTATACGGGCTGATCTGGACCACCACGCCGTGGACCATCCCGGCGAACATGGCGATCGCCTACAACCCGCGCTACGAGTACGCGGCGGTGGATGTGGCGGGCGCGGTGTATCTGGTAGCGGCGGACCTGGTGAAGGTGACGGCGGAAAAACTGGGCTGGCGCGAGCGCCGGACCATCGCCACGTTCCCCGGCGCGCGCATTGAAGGCGCGGTGTTCCGCCATCCGCTCGTGGAGCGGGATTCGCTGGGCATTCTGGCCGACCACGTGACGCTGGAACAGGGCACCGGAGCGGTCCACACCGCGCCGGGACACGGACAGGAAGACTACACCATCGGGCAGAAGTATGGCATCGCGACGTTTTGCCCGGTGGATGCGGCGGGGCGATTTTTCCGCGCGGAAGGCGCGCCGGGATATCTACCGGACGAGCTGATCGGCAAGACGGTTTGGGAAGGCAACCCGATCGTGCTGGAACTTTTGCAGGCAGCAGGCGCGCTCATGGGCATGGAGAAACTGGCGCACTCCTACCCGCACTGCTGGCGCTGCCACCACCCGGTGATCTTCCGCGCCACCGAGCAGTGGTTCATCGGCATGGACTTGAACCATTTCCGCCAGGACGCGCTCGCCGCCATCAAGCAAGTCAAGTGGATGCCGGAGTGGGGGCAGGAGCGCATCTCCAACATGATCGCGGTGCGGCCCGACTGGTGCATCTCGCGGCAGCGTGTGTGGGGCGTGCCGATCATCGTGTTCTACTGCGAGGGCTGCCGCGAGGCGGTGACGGACCGCAAGATTCTGGACGGCATCGTGGGGCTCTTTGCCGAACACACGGCGGACATCTGGTACGAACGCACGGCGGCGGAACTGCTGCCGGCCGGGCACGCGTGCGCCAAGTGCGGCGGCACGGAATTCGCCAAGGAGACGGACATTCTGGACGTGTGGTTCGATTCGGGATCGAGCCACCTGGCGGTGCTCAACGAGAGCTTCGGATTGCCGTGGCCGGCCGATGTATATCTGGAGGGCGGCGATCAGTATCGCGGCTGGTTCCACAGTTCGCTGCTGGTGGGCACGGGCTTGCGGGGCAGTTCGCCTTACCGCGCGTGCCTGCTGAACGGCTGGGTGCTGGACGGCGAAGGCAAGGCGATGCACAAGTCGCTGGGCAACGCGGTGGATCCGGAGACCATCATCAAGGATCACGGCGCGGACATTCTGCGGCTGTGGACGGCGTCGGTGGAATTCAACGAAGACGTGCGCATGTCGGCGACCATTCTGACGCGCCTGGTGGATGCCTACCGCAAGCTGCGCAACACGTTCCGCTACATGCTGGGCAACCTGGCGGACTTCGACGCGGCGAGCGATGCGGTGCCGGCGGGCGAGATGGCGGAGTTGGACCAGTGGATGCTGCTGCGCGCCGAGGACCTGGTGGCGCGCTGCCGCGCCTGGTACGACAACTTCGAGTTCCACAAGGTCTATCACGCGGTCTACGCCTTCTGCACGGTGGACCTGAGCGCGGTGTACTTCGATGTGCTGAAGGACCGGCTCTACACATCGGCGCCGAAATCGCTAGGAAGGCGCAGCGCGCAGACCGCGCTGTACCGGCTGCTGGACGCGTTCGTGCGATTGCTAGCGCCGCTGATGAGCTTCACCGCCGAAGAGGTGTGGGGACACATGGGACGCACCGAGAGCGTCCACCTGGCGTACTTCCCGGAGCCCGCCGACATCGCGGCCGGGCTGGACGATGCCGCGCGGAACCGCACGGCCAACTGGGACCGTCTCATGCAGGTGAGGGATGTCGTACTGAAGCATTTGGATACGGCGCGCAACGAGAAATTGATCGGGGCGCCGCTGGAAGCGCGCGTGCGGCTCTCCGCCAATGGCGAACGGTACACGCTGCTGGAGCAGTACGCGGCACAACTGCCCGCGCTGTTCATCGTGTCGCAGGTGGAAGTGGAGCGGGCGGAAGGGGACGACCTCGGCGTGAAAGTGGAGCGCGCGGCGGGAGACAAATGCGAGCGCTGCTGGAAGTACACGACGGATGTCGGAAGAGACGCGAGTTTCCCGACCATCTGCCTGCCGTGTGCCGGGGCGGTCCACGAGATTCTCCATGGGTAAGATGCGGGTGAAGGCGTACGGAATGGCGGCGGGAGTGTTGGCGCTCGACCGCCTCAGCAAGTGGCTCGTCGAGAGCAACGTCTCGGCGCTGGACACGGTGCGGGTGATCCCGGGGCTGTTCAACATCGTGCACTCGGAGAATCGCGGGATGGCGTTCGGTATCCTGAACGATTCCACTTACGAATGGCGCACCACGCTATTGATCGTGCTGTCGGCGGCGGCGGTGGTGTTTGTGGCGGCCATGCTGTGGAGCGCGCAGCGGCTGGACCGCTATTCCTTCTGGGGTCTCACGCTGATTCTGGGCGGGGCGGCGGGCAACGTGTTGGATCGCGCGGTGTGGGGACGGGTGACGGATTTTCTGGACTTCTACATCGGCGAGCATCACTGGCACACGTTCAACGTGGCGGATTCGGCGATCGTGATTGGCAGCGGGCTGCTGCTGATCGATCTGTTACGGCCGAAAAGGCAGGCGCCAAATGTACCCTGAAATCTTCGGTCTCTCATTCCTGCACACCTATGGCGTGCTGGTGGCGGTGGCGTTTCTGAGCGCGCTCTGGCTGGCCGGGCGTCTTTCGCGGCAGGCGGGTCTGGATGCCGACGCCGTCACCAACCTGGGCATCTACTGCGCGCTGGCGGCGATCGGCGGCGCCAAGCTGATGATGTTTCTGATCGATATCCCGTACTACACGCAGCACCCGGGCGAGATCTTTTCCCTCGGCACGCTACAGGCGGGCGGCGTGTTTTACGGCGGGCTGATCGCG
Organism: Candidatus Solibacter sp.; assembly: GCA_017883345.1. Lineage (GTDB taxonomy): Bacteria > Acidobacteriota > Terriglobia > Bryobacterales > Bryobacteraceae > Solibacter. The sequence continues at coordinate 4,724 of JADGNT010000139.1, forward strand.
GCGCTGGCGGTGGCGGTCTGGTACATGCGGAAGACCAGGCTTCCGGGCTGGAAGACCGCCGACGTTTTCGCGCCGGCGATCGCGCTGGGCCACGGCATCGGCCGCCTCGGCTGCTTTTCGGCGGGCTGCTGTTGGGGTGTGGAGTGCCACCGTCCGTGGGCGGTGACGTTTACCAGTCCGGTGGCGCACGATCTGGTGGGTGTGCCGCTCCATCTCCCGATACATCCAACACAGCTCTACGAAGCCTTTGCGGAGTTCGCCATCTTCGCCTTCCTCTACTGGCGGAGCCGGAAACCGCACGGCGATGGAGGAATTATCGGGGCGTACCTCATGCTCTACTCGACGGCGCGGTTCACGGTGGAGTTCTTCCGGGTACACGAGCAGGGGAATGTGCTGGGCGGGGCGTTGGATGCGTCGCAGTGGATCTCCGCGGGCCTGTTTCTGCTGGGCGCAGCTTGCCTCTGGCGGCAGCGGCGTAACACCGCGCAGACCCGCGGCTAACTCTCGGCGAGTTCTACTCTTGGGACTTCTGGGCTTTCTTGGTCTTGGCCCAGCGGGCGCGCTGCGCGGCGGCAATACGCGCTCTTCCCTCGGCACTCATCCGATGCTTCTGCTTTTTGGGAGCGGCTTTACGCGCGCGCTTGGCGGCCGGGGCCGCGGCAGAGGTCTGTTTCAGCATGCGCCGGAGGTCTGCCATCTTCTCTTCGATCTGCTGGAGGTGCTGCTGGTAACCCACCAGCGCAGCTTCCAAGGTCGCTTTGTCTAGACTAAGGGACATATGACGCTAATTATAAGTCACGGAGGCAAGGATTGCGCTATTGGTTTTGGTGAAGATCGGTACCATTACGCACCGTAGCGTGACCTTTCAGGTTGCCACGTCGGCGTCCTTGCCGACGTTCTTCGAAGAATGCCGGTACGAATACCGGCCTGAATGGCGCCACGCCCGCGCGCGCCGCGGAAGGTGCACAATGGAAAAGACCATGAGAGTTACCGCCCGCGCATTGATCGCCGCGCTTGCCCTGGCCGCCGTCGCGTCCGGCCAGCGGCTTGCCCTGCACTACAATCAGCCGGCCGAGGACTGGCAGAGCCAGGCGCTGCCGATCGGCAATGGACGGCTCGGCGCCATGATCTTCGGCGACGCGCGCCACGAGCACCTGCAACTCAACGAAATCTCGCTGTGGACCGGCGACGAAAAAGATACCGGGAGTTATCAGAATCTGGGCGACCTGTGGCTCGATCTGACGCATGGCGCGGCGCAGGGCTACGAGCGGCGCCTTGATATCGACAGCGCGATCCACAGCATTCAATACATGGCGGATGGAATCGCCTACCGCCGCGAGTATTTGGCCTCTGCGCCGCAACAGGCCCTGGTGTTGCGCTACACCGCCGGCAAACCCGGCGCTTACAACGGCACGCTGAAGCTGAACGACGCTCACGCGGCGCGGACTACGGCGGCCGGCAATCTGCTGACGGCGGGCGGCAACCTGGCCAACGGCTTGCGGTATGAGACCGCGGTACAGGTAGTCAACAGCGGAGGACGGGTCACCGCCTCCGCCGACGGCGTGCTTCACATTGAGAACGCGGATGCGCTCACCATCCTGGTGGCGGCGGGCACCAATTATGTAGCGGATCGCGCGCGCGGGTGGCGCGGCGAAGGGCCGCACGAGCGGATCGACGGCCAACTCCGGGCCGCCGCGGCCAAGCCCTACGCCGACTTGCGCGCGGCGCACGTGGCCGATTACCAGCGGCTGTTCCGGCGCGTGTCGCTCTCTCTCGGCTCTGGCGCGCCCGATCTCCCGACCGACGAGCGCCTGGTGCGCTATCGCGATGGCGCGGCCGATGCCGATCTTGAGGCGCTCTTCTTTCAGTTCGGCCGTTACCTGCTGATCTCCTCCTCGCGGCCGGGCAGCCTGCCGGCCAACTTGCAGGGACTGTGGAATAACTCCAACAATCCGCCGTGGCGCAGCGACTATCACTCCAACATCAATATCCAGATGAATTACTGGCTGGCGGAGCCGACCAATCTTTCCGAATGCGCGATTCCGTTTTTCGACTACGTCAACAGCCTGCGCGGCGTGCGCGCCGAGGCCACGCGTCAGCACTATCCCAATGTGCGCGGCTGGACGGTGCAGACCGAGAACAACATATTCGGCGCGGGGAGTTTTAAGTGGAATCCTCCCGGCTCGGCCTGGTACGCGCAGCATTACTGGGAGCACTACGCTTTCACGCGGGATCGGGAGTTCCTGCGAACCACGGCTTACCCCGTGCTCAAGGAGGTAACTCAATTCTGGGAGGACCACCTGGTGGCGCGCGCCGATGGAGCTTTGGTGACGCCCGACGGCTGGAGCCCGGAGCATGGACCCGAGGAACCCGGCGTGACGTACGATCAGGAAATGGTCTGGGACCTATTCACGAACTACATGGAGGCTGCCGCGGCGCTCGGCGTGGATGCCGAGTACCGGCAGAAGGTGGCGCAACTGCGGGAGAAGCTGCTGAAGCCAAAGATCGGAGCGTGGGGACAATTACAGGAGTGGCCCGAAGACCGCGACGATATTCGCGACGAGCACCGCCACGTTTCGCACCTGTTCGCCTTGCATCCGGGGCGGCAGATTTCGCCGGTGGCCACGCCGGAACTGGCCAACGCGGCCAAGGTTTCGCTCTTCGCGCGGGGCGATCAATCCACCGGATGGGCCATGGCATGGCGCATCTGTTTCTGGGCGCGGCTCGCGGACGGCGATCACGCCCACCGTCTGCTGCGCAACCTCCTGCACATCACGGGCAAGGGGAACCACATCGATTACGGCCAGGGCGGCGGCGTGTATTCCAACTTGTTCGATACGCACCCGCCGTTCCAGATCGACGGCAACTTCGGCGCCACGGCGGGGATGGCGGAAATGCTGCTGCAATCGCAGGCCGGGGAAATTCAGTTGTTGCCGGCGCTGCCCCAGGCGTGGGCGGAGGGAGCGGTCACGGGCCTCAAGGCGCGCGGCAACGTGACGGTGGACATGGCGTGGAAAGACGGCAAGCTGACTTCCGCCACGCTGCGATCTCCGGTAGCGACTAAGGCTACGGTGCGCTTCAATGGACGCACGCAGACGGTGACTTTGCCCGCGGGGCAAGCGGTGAAGTTAGAGGTTTAGCACAGTTGGCGCGGAGGCCAAAGCCGCCTGCGTCTACGCATGCAGAGGCACTATCCTTCGTTCACCTTGAATCCCTCGCAAGTAGCGGTCTATCCTTCGAGGTTGAAGCATATTCAGGAGTTGGATGGGATTCGCGGGGTCGCAATCCTCTTCGTGCTTGCGTTCCACGCGCGCGTAGCCTTTGCTACTACCGCGGAGATCCCTTATCTCGGCTTCCGCCTCCTCGGCCTGGGTTGGTCCGGCGTCGATCTCTTCTTTGTTCTTTCCGGGTTCCTGATCACCGGAATCCTGATCGATAGCCGAGATTCATCAACCTACTTCCGGATATTCTATGCCCGGCGGATCCTGCGTATTTTCCCGCTTTACTTCTTCTATCTTTTCACGATCCTGGCATTGACCCGCCAAGGGTGGCGATGGTACGCGGGAGAGGATCTCTGGCAATCGACCGGTCCGTGGTGGTATGTCACGTACTTGATGAATTGGAAGCCGGGCGGCGGTTCCGGTGACCGTTTTCTCGACCATCTCTGGAGCCTCGCCATCGAAGAGCAGTTCTACCTCGTCTGGCCTGCGGTGGTCTGGCTCGCTCCCCGCCGAAAACTGAGTTGGCTATGTGTGGCCTTTGCTGCAAGCGCGTTTGCCGCCCGCTGTTGGATGAGTTCCGAGGGTGTAGGAACAGAGATCATTTACCGCATGACGCCATGCCGCCTCGATTGCCTTGCTGTGGGTGCCTTCGTGGCTATCGGTATCCGGGACTTTCGTCCGCTGCTGGACCGGTGGGCCTCATGGGTCGCCTCCGCTTGCACCGGCAGTTTTCTCGTCGTTGCGGCTGTGTCGTGGCATCCGGTCTGGTCCGACCTGCCGATGCGAACAGTTGGCGCTTCTTTGCTCGCTGTAGGTTACGGGGCCGTAGTGTTTCGCGCTGCTACGGCCCAAACTGGATGGATGCACCGGCTCCTTTCGAACCGGTTGCTGCGCCAATTCGGAAAGTACAGCTATGGTATGTACGTACTCCACGCCGTAGTCTTGGAGACGACCGTCCCGTTCGTGCGCGATCTGAGCCACAGACCGTTACCGCAAGCATTGATTCTCGCGATTAAGTATTCCTACCTGCCGGCTCTGGTCGCATCGAGCTTTGCACTGGCCTGGCTCTCCTGGAGATTCCTGGAGCGCCCATTCCTGGCGCTCAAATCGCGCGTGCCATACGGCGATGACGGACAGCGTCGAGTTCTTTCCCCGTGCCATCCAGCTACGTGATTTTGAATCCCTACCGCCCTCTGGTTCCGGCCCCAAGCGATCACCGTAATCCCCATCGGGTATAGTACAATCGAGTGAGTGGGTTACGTCGAAAGCCATTACCGGAGTATCGCCAAAGCCGTCAGCTACCGAATTTTGGGGTCGACGACTACGGCCCTGATTTTTTTCGTGCTGACGGGGAAAATGTCGCTCTCCCTGGGGGCCGGAGCGCTCGATATGGTCCTCAAGATCGGCGCGTATTTCATTCACGAGCGCATCTGGAATCACATCAATTTCGGACGTAGCACGAAGGCTCCGGAATACGAGATCTGAGGGCAGCTA
>JADGNT010000879.1 GCA_017883345.1 Candidatus Solibacter sp.
GATGCGCCGGAATGGTGCAGTCGCGTTTCGAGCACGTGGGTGGCGCCAAGCACGCTCTTGGCGTTGAGCGGCGTTTCCACGCCGTTACGCTGCGCCTCGCGAGGAGAGATGACGGTGAAATTGCGGCGCGCACCGGATAGCCGGTCTGCAACGTCCAGGCCTATCCCACCCGCGCTGGGAACCGGATCGCCCTGCACGGAGAACGGCAGCACGGCCAGACGCACCGGGGGACCGGCCGGCTGCGCGCTCCACTGCCAGTATCCAAACGCAAGGGCCGCCACGGCCGCCGCGAGGGCGCTGCCCTTCAGGAGAAGCCGGCGCGGCCGTAGCGCATGGCTCACGGCTTCGGCCGAGCGGTAGCGGTCTTCGGCGCGAGGCGCGATACATCGATTGACCAGCCCGCTCCAAGGATGCGGAAGATCTTCCATCGCACGCTGCCAATCGGCGGCAACGATGGCGGGTCCGGCGGTAAGGGTATCCGCCTGCGAATCGGGCTTCACCGCCGGAGGTATGGGGGGCCCGGCGGGTGTCCCGATGCGTTTGGGCGGATGGCCCGTCAACATCACATGAAAGAGAATGCCCAGGGCGTAAAGGTCGGACGCGACCGTCGATGGTTCGCCCAGGAATAACTCAGGGGCCATGTAGTCCGGCGTGCCGCCGCGGCCGCCCGTCACGGGAGCGCCCTCGATGAGCTTCATGGTGGCGATCCCGAAATCCGTGATCACCACCCTGACGGGGCTGCGCGGCGCACGTACGATGAGGATATTGCCGGGCTTCAGGTCGCCGTGAATGACGCCCTGGCGGTGCGCTTGGGCAAGTCCGGCGCAGATCTGCCGCGCGATCTCCCGCGCCTCAGGCTCCGGCACTGGCCCATCGCGATCGATTTGTTGGGAGAGCGTCTGCCCGTCGATAAACTCCATCGACAGGAATTCCATTTCTCCCAGCGGTGTAGAGGTAACGTGCAGATCGTGCACCTTACAGACATTGAAGTGACTCACCTCGCGAGCAGCGCGCACTTCGGGGGGCAGGCGGTCTCCGTAACCCGGTTTGGCGCACTTCAAGGCCACACGATGGTTCAATTTCTCGTCCAGGGCTTCGTATACAAAGCCCATGCCGCCAGTGCCCGCTGCGCGGAGGATACGGAACCTGCCGCCTAGCACGGTGCCCGGGACAAACGGGTCGAGGCGATCGGGCCCCAAGTGGGCGGCGGCGGCAAAAAGGCTGGCGGTAGAATCGCCGATTAACTCCGCGGGCGGCCGATCCAACACGCAATCGCGCGAAGTGTCCTGGGCGAGCAGCGACTCAATTTCACGGCGCAGTTCTTCGTCACCGCGGCAGACTTCGGTGAGAAAAGCGGGGAGCTGGCCAGGATCCCGCTCCTTCGCGGAATGATAGAGTTGCTCGATCTGACGCCAGCGTTGCTGTTCCATTGCGCGGTCCCCATCCGCGTTGCCGTCCTGCAACCGTGACATCCGCGTGGCAGTTGGCGACTCCGGTTCGGGCCACGTTTGGAGTAGATGACTGGATTACTTAGTTGCCAGCCGACACCCGATGCCGCAGTGGTGTGGCCGCGAGCAGATCGACCGGGATCTGCAGATTCTTGCCGGTGGTGGGCATCCCCTCACTTGCAGCTACACTACTCCGATAGCGGATGGGTGTCAAATCGGGACTGCGGAGCACACCAACAAGGGTGGTCACCAGAGGGAGTGGCGGAATGGGACGGGAAAGCGACAGGAAAGCGCGGAGAGAAGACAGCGGAAGAAGTCCGAGCTGCGCTCGGATGGACAAGCCGGAGGCTTATCCCACCGGACCGCTCAACTCCCGCAAAAGCCAGGCCCGCGCGAGTCTCCAGTCCCGCATGACGGTATCTGGGGAAACCTTCAATACCGCGGCAGTCTCTTCGACGCTGAGACCGCCGAAGAATCGAAGCTCAATGACCCGAGCCTTGCGTGAATCTACTGCCGCCAGCGCCTTGAGCGCGTCGTCGAGTGCAATCAGTTCGCTTCCCCGCCGGGACGAGAGATCCGGGATTTCGTCCAGATTGACTCGCGGCTGATTCCCACCGCGCTTGGCGGCGGCGCGCGAGCGCGCGGCATCGAGCAGAATGTGCCGCATGATGCGCGCCGATACGGCGAAGAAGTGGGCGCGGTGCCGCCAGTCCACATTGGTCACGTCGATGAGGCGTAGGTAGGCTTCGTGCACCAAGGCCGTGGTCTGGATGGTGCGGCCCGGGCTCTCATTCTGCATGATGTGCCCGGCAATGCGGCGGAGTTCGCGATAAACGCGAGGCGTGAGTTGTTCCAGGGCGGCCGGTTCGCCATTCGCCCAGGCTCGTAGAAGTTCCGTAGTTTCAGATGCTTGGGCGTCAGCCATGAGAGCTCGGCAGCCCGTATTATAGTCCGCCAGCCACGGTTCCGGAAAAAAAAGATCGCCCTGTTCCAGTTTTTGCCTCCCGTTGGCGCCTCCAGGGCGAGCACAACGGGAGGGGAACAATGACGATCACACGAATGGCGATGATGGCATGGATGGCGGGAACGGTAGCGCATGCCGGCGAACCCCAGCAGAAGGTGA
>JADGNT010000880.1 GCA_017883345.1 Candidatus Solibacter sp.
TTTTGCTCGCTGCTCCCAATCCTCGGCTACCCTGCCGCGGCAGGGATCTTTTGGCTTTTGATGATTGCGGGCACATTGCACTAAGTGAACGCTTTTCATGAACTCTGCCACCTGGCGCGCTTCGTCATCGGGGAGTGCGTGACGCTTCACAGTGGATTACGGTGGTCGAAATGCGGGCTCGTGTACCCTGGATTCTGCACACGATCAGCGCCCGATCCCTGGCCCGCTTGGCTGATGCCGGTCGTGTTTGAGTAAGTCAGTTCGGGTTCCTGCTCCTTCACTTCCTTCCCGAGAGTCCGTTCCCGTCAAGCCCCGCTCCGAAGCTACTGGCTCCATTGCGTTTGCAGTCCATGCATAAATTTCTATGCACAGCAGCCGAAGGGGCGGCGGGGAAGGTTTTCAGCGCAGGGCTGGCAGCATCACCGGCGCATAGCCCTGTGCGCGCGGCGCAATCCGGCGCAACCGATCCATCAGCCGCTCGAACACTCCCTTCTCCTCGTAGTGATCGCTGTAGCTCACCCCAGTGCGGCCGGCGTGGCGCCAGATCTTGGCCGCCACGAACAGGAAGCGCAGTCGCGCGGTCGCCAGCGTCGTGTGCCGCAGTGCGGTGGCGTCCGCCTGTGGCTCGCGGTTGAACAGCATCAGCCAACAGTTCAGGTTGTAGGCCAGCATCGCCAATTGGAAATGATTGCCGTTCACATCGAAGCGGCCTGAGGGGTGCGCCGCCAGCCCGGCATCGTTGTTCGCCTCCTTGATCAGGTTTTCCGCGCCGCCCCGCTGGTTGTAAAACCAGACCACGAAGTGGATCGGCTCGCTGAAGTTGGTCACGAAGGCCCGGTACTTGTACTGGCTGGTTTCGAACAACTGGTACTGCTCGGTTTCCTCCGCATCCATCTCCTCGCGCGTTTTCTCATAGCGCAGGGCCACGAACCGGTATGCCTTCTTCCACCCATCCGGCTGGTAGCGGAATTCACACTCTGCGTCGCCATCCGTCTTGGGCGACGGTTTCCACTCGGCTTGGCGCAGTTGCTCCACCAACCGCGCCGTCTTGCGCGCTGAGATCACGAACCGGTCGTTGAATTCTTCGTAGGCCTCGACCGCCTCCCGGCAGTAGAATCCCGAATCGACCCGGCCGTAAACCCGCTTCACGCCCGGCGGCAGGGCCGCATGCACATTCCGTATATGATCGCCGATCTGTTTGCCCGTGGGGCGGTCGCCATTGCGTAACTCGCCCCAGACGTATTCCCGCGTTTCAGCGATAAACGTGAGCATCGGCTGGTAGCTCTTCTTGCCTTTGTTCTTCGGGTTGTAGCTCTTGCGGCCGCCCATCTGCTGGCCGTAGAGCGTGTGTACCGTGGTATCGGTGTCGATGGTGATGACCTCCAACTTTACGTTGGCCGCCGCCCAGACGCGTTCGCGCATGGTTCGCATAATGGTCAGAAGCTGCCGGGCGACATTCAGATGGAGCGCATTCACAAACCTCCAGAAGGTGGACTGTACCGGCAGTTTGGCGACTTTCAGGATGCCCGTCAGAATCGGGTCGCGAGCGATGAAGCGCAGTTGGTTCAGGCGTGGGAAGCCGATGTAGAGCCCGAGAACGATTCCCAGCACGAACCGGTACAGATCCATGGCGCGGGGAATCCGCTTCGACGTCACCGTCTGTTCCACCAGGGACTGAAAGCCGAGCTTCTCCAGCATGGTGATCACCGGCAGCAGTCCGCCGTAAGGAGTCAAATTCTTCCCATCAAAGTCAAAAGGCGTGGAAGCCCCGATTTTATTGGGTTCCGGTGAGATCTTCTCAGGGCCTTGTTTTATGGGGGTTTTGGCGCTATCCTTTTCTCTGTCTGTAACCATTTGGGTGACCTCCTTGGGGTCGGTTCTGCGAAGCGCTAACTTCGCAAACTTCTGTTTTACCCCAATATTTACGGGGTCCCCAAATGGTTCACTACGCTTCCGCCCTCATGCCGCAAGCCGCCGGGGCGCATACCTCAGGTTACAAGAAAGTTACGGGACCGCTATGTCTTGCATCAATTGACACAGGTTGTTCACTTAATCAACGCATCAAGACAGGTCGTGCGTGAGGAAACAGCCACACCATCCCCATTCGATGCGCTGTGCCCGAGAAAGTGTGGGGTCATCTGGGGAGGTGTCGCGTGACGTCCAAACCCGACTCGGTGTGACGGGAGTCGTGGGGGATTCGTCCCGCGCTGCCGTGGGTAATGGCACAGAAAGGCTCACGACCGCGAACGAAGACGCGCATCGCAAGACACTGACCAGTGGTAACGGCGATTATGAATTCCTGAACACCAAGCCCGGAACCTATGTGGTCTCCATGAAGCCGGCCTTCAGTACCGGCGACTACAACTTCACCGGCAATTTCACCGAATTCGGCAAAGGATTTCTTGGCGGCATCCGAATTACCTTCGGCGGTGCCTTCAGCAATGTCGAAAATATCTTTGGGGGTCAGTGGGCGGTTGTCACCGGATTGCTCCCGATAAACTCGCTGGATGGCACGGATGGCAACGCCTTCTTCGAGGGCTACGGCCGCCGCCCCGCGCTCGACGGCCTGGG
>JADGNT010000140.1 GCA_017883345.1 Candidatus Solibacter sp.
AGCACTTTGCCTCGAACGCCTTCGGCCATGACGAAGCTGGGCTGGCTGGAAGCGATGGCGACACGGGCGGCGCGCCGCGGGCGGAAGAGGCGCAGCGCCATAAAGGGGACAGACGCATTTTTTAAACGCGGTTTACCCAATGCGCCCGGTGCCCCCGCCCCCTTTTGAATGCGGAACGCGTCGGGGCGGTGGGTGTCGAGCAGTTCCGGAGTGCCCACGCGGCCTTCCCCGACGAAGGCCTGTATGCGCGCCAGCGTCAGTTCCAGTTTCACCGGTTCGGGAGCGACCGGAACGAAGAGGCCGTTCTGCGCGGCCTGCGGCTTCACCGGGTTGACGCCCATCCACAGGTGCACGATGGGGGCGGCGGGCGGGTTGGCTTCCAGATCGAGTTGCAGGAGCTTGAGGAACGCCTTGGTATCGAGCGAAGGGACCGGCAGGCGCAGACAGCGTTCGTGCGTGCCGCCGGTTTCCAGTTTGAGGCGGAGGCGGAGTTCGTCGGTGGCCAAGCCGCGAGTGGCCAGACGCGTGGACAAGCCGTTGATCAGGCGGGCCAGCAGGAAGGCCAGCGGCTCCAGCAGTTCTACTGGATAATCCAGCTCGATCTCGTCTTCAAAATGCAGCGCTTCGGCGAGCGGGAGCAGTTTGCGATCGCCTTCGCCGCGGGCGAGCTCGCGCAGGCGCAAGCCCTCGGGGCCGAGCCGTTCGGCGATGCCGAGCGGCGGGAGCGCCGCCATTTCGTGGAAGCGGCGGATGCCCCAGCGCTCCAGGGTTTCGAGCATTTGTGGAGCAGGCGATAGCAACGCCAGCGGAAGCGTGGCCAGAAATTTGCCTTCGTCGCCGTGCGGGATGAGACTCACGCCGGGGAATCCGCGGGCGGCGCAGATGGCGGCATCGGGATTGCCGGCAAGCGCAAGATTGGCCTTCACGCCGACTTCGCGGGCGCGGCGGGCGATGGCCGCGGCGACATCCTGGGGCAGCCCGAAAAGCCGGTCCAGGCCCGCCACGTCGAAGGTCACGGTTTCGAGCCCAGAGGGCGGCCCAGGGGGCGGCTCATTGGGCACACCAGTGGCTTCCACGGTGGGCGAGAATTCGAAGGCCAGCGCGGTCAGATTGCCGTGGCCGTGAAGACAGGCGAACACTGCTTCCTCCGTTGAGTGGATTGGGCGCGCACCTCGAAGCCGCGCAGCAGGCGGGAGACGGAACGCGCGCCGGACCAGGTTGTCGCGTGGCGGCCGCACTCGATCACCAGCGAGGCGCAGGTCTTGGCGTTGGATTGGCGGGCGAGAGAGACCAGGATGGTGGGGGTATGTTCCACCGCGCGGCGCAGGCGGAACCAGGAAGCGAGCGAAATGCGCTTCGCGGTGTGCGGGGCGGTATCGCCCAGATCCATCACGACCAGGCCGAAGCCGCCGCCCTGGATGAGCAGGTCGGCCGCTTTGAGGGCGTGTTCGGCGCTGTGCCCGCAGCGCACCCAGAGCAGGCGCTCCAGTTGCACGCCGGCATCGGCGGCGGAGTGGGGGGAGAAGGCATCCTCGGCATCCACCAGCGCGCAAGCTTCCTGGCGCACGGTGGCGGCGGCCAGCAGACTGAGCAGCAGACTGGTGCGCCCGGAGGAGGCGGCCCCGACGATTTCGGTGAGGCATCCGCGGGGCAGTCCGCCGGTGGCCGAATCGATTTCCGCAACGCCGGTGGGGGCGCGTTCCGGCTCGGAGCGGGATTGCCAGTCGAGCGGCCCGCCGAGGATCGATTCGAACTGCTTCAATAAGACAGCCGCGCCCATTTATTCGCCTTTTATTCGCCTGTACTTTACTTTTACAGGAAGCGGATGAGGAAGTCAAGGAATGGCTTGACGGGTTGCGAACGAAAGCGATGGCGCTGTATATTCAATGTAGATCTATATGCCGAACGAGACGCAAGTGTCGAAATGGGGAAACAGTTTAGCGGTAAGGATTCCCCAGGCGATTGTCAAAGACGCGCGACTGGCGGAGGGCGATCGGTTGTCGCTCGACCTGGCGGGCGATGGAAGTATTGTGCTGCGATCCACGCATCGAAAGTACTCCCTTGATGAACTTGTGGCGAAAATCAAGCCCACAAACCGCCATAATGAGACGGATTGGGGAGCACCGCAGGGCAAGGAATCCTGGTAGATGACCGCATTTGTACCTGACGCGGGTGAGCTGATCTGGCTCACTTTTGATCCTCAGGCGGGTCACGAGCAAGCGGGCCGCCGTCCAGCTTTGGTCCTCACCCCGAAGCCCTACAATCATAAAGCCGGGCTCGCTCTGGTCTGCCCAGTGACTAACCAGATGAAAGGCTACCCGTTTGAAGTGCCGGCGCCTCACGACTGCGGTGTAACGGGAGTATTCTTGGCGGATCAAGTGAAGAGCCTCGACTGGAAGGCGCGTCAAGCGGAGAGGATCGGCCATGTTCCACTACCCACCTTGAACGAAGTCCTGGCCCGGTTGGCGCCACTGCTCGGCTACTGATCCCCCTAAATCCGGTGGAACGCCTTCAATATCTCCCGCGTGGAGTAGTGCATGGCGATGGGCCTGCCGTGCGGGCAGCTCATCGGGCAATCCGTGGCGGCGAGCGCGCGCAGCAACCACTCCATTTTCGTAAAATCCAGGCGCATGTTGATCTTGATGGCGGCGCGGCAGGCGATCGAAGCGCAGATATTGCGCCGCAAATCATCCATTGACGCCGATCGCATCTCGTTTTCGGCAATCTCCAGAATCTCGAACAGTATCCGTTCCAGATCCTGCGGCCCGACGTTGGCCGGCGCGGCTTTCACCGCGATCGTGCGATTGCCGAAGGGCTCGGTCTCGAAGCCGGAAGCGTGCAGTTCACTGGCGATGCGCGCGTAATCGATCTGCTGCTCCGGCGTCAGTTGCAGGATCATCGGCATCAGCAGGCGCTGCATTTCGACACGCCCGGCGGCGCGCTGTTTGAGCACCTGCTCGAAGAGAATCCGCTCGTGGGCCACGTGCTGGTCGATGATCCACAGGCCGTCGCGCCCGGCCGCGATGATGAAGCTCTCGTGGATCTGCCCGAGCGGGCGCAGATCGCTCAACACCGATAGCGACATCTCGGGCGCGGGGATGGCGTCCGGCGGGAACTCGCCGTGCATGTCGAGGCGGCGCGAGAGCTTGCCGGAGGGCGGCGGACCGGGCGTCACTTCGATCGGCGGCGCGCTGAAATCCAGGCGCGGGGTGGGCGCGGCGGAAGCGCGCAGCGTGAACTCCGGCATCGCCGGCTCGGTGGCGAGGCGCGCGGCGGCGGCTTCGGGCGGGGGCGCGGCCGCGGTCTCGGGGTCCACCAGACCTGCCGCCACCGGTTGCTCGTTCTCCATCATCTGGCTGAATTCGGAGTACGGCAGCCCGACGGCGGGCTGCGCGGGCGGCGCCGGCAAAGCGGCGGGCGAGAACGTGTTCGACGGGCGGCTCTCCATCAGCCGCTCGCGGATGGTGTCGCGGACGAAATCGTGGACGAAGGTGCCGTGGCGGAAGCGGACCTCGGTCTTCGAGGGATGCACGTTGACATCCACCTCTTCGGCGTCGCATTCCAGAAACAGCAGCGCGAACGGGTACGCCGAGGGCGGCATCAGATTGTAATAGGCGGAGGACAGCGCGTGCAGCACCAGGCGGTCGCGGATCAGCCGCCCGTTGACGAAGACGTAGATCGAATTGCGATTGGACTTCTGCACCTGCGGGCGCGAGAAGAAGCCCTTGAGGCGAAAGCGGCGGACGGGCGGATCTTCGGGTTCGGCGGCGCGGTATTCCGCAATCGCCTGCGTGGGCGGCACGCTCGGCGGCGGCAGAAACAGATCCCGCTCGCGCACGCCGATCTCCACCAGTTCGTCCAGAACCTGGCTGCCGAAAACCTGGTAGACGCGCTCCTTCATGGTGGTCACGGGAGTCACGCCGAGCAGTTCGTTGGGACCCGTGCTCAGGCGGAAACTCTTATCGGGATGCGCCAGGCTGTAGTGCGTCACCAGGGAAGCGATGTGCGCCAGTTCGGTCGGCTCGGTGCGCAGGAATTTGCGGCGCGCCGGGACGTTGTGAAACAGATCGCGCACCGTGATCGCCGTGCCGCCGCCGAGCGCCGCTTCCTCGCAGCGCAGCATCTTGCCGCCGGCGATTTCAATGCGCGTGCCGGTGGCTTCCTCCATGGATCGCGTCTCCAGCAGCAGGCGCGAGACCGAGGCGATGGAAGGCAGCGCCTCCCCGCGAAAACCCAGCGTGGAGATGGAGAGCAGGTCCTTGACGTTGCGCAGTTTGCTGGTGGCGTGGCGTTCGAAGGCCAGCAGCGCGTCGTCGCGCAACATGCCGCAGCCATCGTCGACAATGCGGATCAGGCGGCGCCCGCCGGCCTCCACTTCCACGCGCAGATCGGTCGCGCCGGCATCGAGCGAGTTTTCGAGAAGTTCCTTGACCACCGAGGCGGGGCGTTCCACCACTTCGCCGGCGGCGATCTGGTTGGCAACCTGGTCGGGAAGAATGCGAATGCGGCCCATGCGGAAAGAATGCTCACCTCACTATAACGAACGTTGTTACGACCGTGGAGCACATGCCCCCACGAATGGGGGCATGGCAGCCTGAAAGGCTACGCTACCTCTTGACATCCAAAAGGAACAGAGTCATACTCCTCTTGGATGTCTACAAGAGACCCCGGCATTCTCCAGGGCACGCTCGATCTGATGGTGTTGCGGACGCTCGAAACCATGGGGCCGCAGCACGGGTTCGGGCTGGCCAAACGCATCCAGCAGATCTCCGGCCGCGCGCTGGATCTCAACCAGGGGACGCTCTATCCGGCGCTCCTGCGCTTGGAGCAGCGCGGCTGGATCGAATCGCGCTGGGGTACCAGCGATGCCAATCGCAAGGCCAAATTCTACCACCTGACGCGCGCGGGGCGAAAGCAGATCGCGCGGGAATCGCAAGATTGGGAGCGCACCGTGGCCCTGATGGAGCGATTCCTTCGCCCCGCCGGATAGGACGAACCCCATGCGGATGTTCTGGCGGCGCCTGACCGGTCTGCTTCGCGGCAGCCGGCTGGAGCGCGAGTTGAACGAAGAGATCGGAATTCATCTTGCCATGCAGGAAGAGGAATTCCGCCAGCGGGGCATGGAACCCGCCGCTGCCCGCGCCGCCGCGCTGCGCGAATTCGGCGGCGTGGCCCAAGCCAAGGAAGACTATCGCGACCGCCGCGGCGTTCCCTGGCTGGAAAGCGCCGCCCGCGATCTCCGCTACGGGCTGCGCGGCTTGCGCCGCACACCGGGCTTCACCGTGGCCGCGGTTCTTTCGCTGGCCCTCGGGATCGGCGCCAACACCGCCATATTTTCCCTGTTCCACACGCTGATGCTGCGCCTGCTGCCGGTCGAAAAGCCGCACGAACTGGTGAGTCTCTACCCAACTGGCGGCCGGTTTGATGGTTACGTGTCCTACCCGCTATTCCAGGAGATCGCCAAACGCGGCGACCTCTTCACCGGCGTGATCGCCCGCACCCCCGTATCCAAGACCCGGTTCGCGACGCGTCCCGGCGCCCGCGGGCAATTTTGCCAGCGCGAGTTCGTCTCCGGCAACTACTTCACCGTGTTGGGCGTCGCGCCGGCGCTCGGGCGCCTGTTCACCGAGGACGACAATCGCACCCCCGGCGGCCACCCCATCGCGGTACTCAGCTACGATCTGTGGCACAACCGCTACGGCGCCGATCCCGCCATCCTGGGCGCCAAGATCCTGGTGGATGAACAGCCGTTTACCGTGATTGGGGTCGCCGGCGCCGGCTTCCACGGTGTGCAAGTCGAGCGCCGCGCCGAAGTCTGGGTGCCCGCCATGATGGCCGGCATGAAGTTCACAGACCCGCGTACGCACTGGCTCTGGGTGGTGGCGCGCCGCCGGCCGGAGGTCTCCCCGCGGCAGATACAAGCCGCCTTGGATGTCCTGATGGCGCAGCACCTGAAGGCAGTTTATCCTTCCACCTACAACGCGGCGATACGCCAAAAGGCGCTGGGGCAGCGTCTGGAAGTGCGCGAGGGATCCGTCGGCCTCTCTGTTTTGCGCGAGGAATTCGGCCGCCCGCTCACCGTGATGATGGTTGCCGTGGGGTTGGTCCTGTTGGCCGCGTGCGCCAACGTGGCTAACCTGCTGCTGGCCCGCGGGGCAGCGCGGCAGAAGGAAGTGGCGCTGCGCCTGTCGCTCGGCGCCACGCGCGCGCGGTTGGTGCGCCAGGCGCTTACGGAGAGCATCCTGCTGGTAGTGGCCGGCGGCGCGCTCGGCGTCTGGCTGGCCGCCTGGGGACAGCGCGCCGTAATCCAATTCCTGCCGGAAAGCTCCGGCAATCCGTTTGGCGCCGCACTGGACACCACCGTGCTGCTCTTCACCCTGGGCATCACCGCACTATCCGCGCTGCTGTTCGGCGTAGGGCCGGCGCTGCGCTCTACCGCGGTGGATCCCGCGGCCGGCTTGCGCGCGGGGAGTATGGGGCAAGGCGGCAGCCCCCTGCTGCGGCGCGTGCTGGTGGTGGCGCAAGTCGCCTTCAGCGTGGTGCTGGTCGGCCTGGCCGCGCTGTTCGGCCACAACCTCTTTGCCCTGCGCAGCGTGGACCTGGGCTTCCGCAACCAGAACGTGGTCGCGTTTACGGTGGATTTTCCGCGCGGCATGCGGTCGGAAATCCGCACGCCCTCCCGGCAGCTCGCCGAGCAATTGCAGACCCTGCCTGGAGTCTTCTCGGTGAGCTACGGATTTCCGGGACCGTTCCTTATGGGATTTGCGGGCGCCAGTATTCGCGTCCCCGGCTCGGAGCGCACCGCCCATGAGCCAGGCTACGTGGATGAGGCCCACATCGCGCCGCGTTATTTCGAGACCATCGGCACCCCGCTCGTTCTTGGCCGCGAACTGGAACGTAACGACATGACCGGCCCGCGCCAGGTGGCCGTGGTGAACGAGGCCTTCGTCCGCGAGTTCCTGCCCGGCGAAAAACACCCCGACTCACGCACGTTCAGCTTTGACGACAGCAAACCCGAGGGTGGCGAACCCACCTTCATCGTCGGCGTAGTGCGCGATGTCCGACACGCCGGCATTCAGAAACCCGTCAAGCCGACGGTGTACGTCGCCATCGATCAGGGCCAGAACAGCGGCCTGCCTACCATGCTGGTGCGCACCCAGGCGCCTCCGAATGCGTTGCTCGCACCCATTTACCGGGAATTGCGCCGCCTCGGCCCCTCAGTCGCCATCGGCGACATCCGTACCCTCCGCCAGCAGGTCGACGATTCCATCTATGAGCAGCGCCTGCTGGCCGCGCTCGGCGCTTTCTTCGGCACCCTGGCGCTGGTGCTGGCCGCCGTCGGCCTCTACGGCGTGGTGGCCTACGGCACCGCCCGGCGCACCGGCGAAATCGGCCTGCGCATCGCGCTCGGCGCTCCGCGCGCTCAAGTGGTCTGGATGATCATGCGCGATTCGCTCATCCTGGTCGCGCTCGGCCTGGCGCTCGGCCTCCCCGCCGCCCTCGCCGGCGCCCGCGCGGTGGAATCCGTCCTTTTCGGCATCCAGCCCGCCGACCCGTTCACCTTCGCGGCCACCGCCGCGCTTCTCGCCGCCATCGGCGCTGCCGCCGCGTTCCTGCCCGCGCGCCGCGCCTCCCGCCTCGACCCAAGCCAGGTGCTGCGCAACGAGTAAGGCGCGCGACGCCAACTCCCGCTCGGCCTCCGCTGCCATCCATGCTGCCGCGGCGGCCCCTGGCGGTTCTGGGGGGAGGGCTCGGGAAGCGCCGTTTGAGCGACAATAGCCATTGTGCCACCTGGACCCAGTTTGAAAGCGGCATTTCGACCGCTCTTTCACAAACTCTGCCACATCTATTTTCACGCTCGGTTCACGGCCGAACAGCAAGCGGAAAGGATGAAGCATGCCTGGGACCGGCGGGCCCGTGAGAACGCCCGGCATTTCGTCGCGACCGGGCAGGATAACTGGACGGATGAGGAGTTTTTTGTCTCTGGTGAGCAAACCGTTGCCGACCACATACTCACGGATATGGCGAGTATCTGCCAGGGAAAACCCGCCGGCCGGATGCGGGTGCTTGAGCTGGGTTGTGGAGCGGGTCGCGTAACCAGGGCTCTGGCCCGCATGTTCGGCGAAGTCCACGCTGTCGACGTGAGCGGCGAAATGGTGCAGCTTGCGCGCTTAGCCCTGCGCGAATACCCTAACGCCCACGTATACCAGAACAACGGCATGGATCTGACGGTTATCCCGGATTTGCCGTTCGACTTCGCATTTTCAACCCTCGTCTTTCAGCACATTCCCAGTTACCAGATCATCAAGGGCTATGTTCGGGAAACCAACCGGCTTCTTGTGCCGGGAGGATTGTTCAAGTTCCAGGTCAGGGGGAATACGGCTGATGAGTCCAAGGTCACCGATACCTGGGTCGGCCTGGCGTTTTCCGATACCCGCGCTGTAAACATGGCCAGGGAATGTGGTTTCGAGCCAAGGTATCGTGTGGGAGCGGGGACCCAGGACTTCTGGTTGTGGTTTTTTAAGGAGTTGCAGCCTCGGTAGTGGAGCGATCGCCGCCAGTTGAATCGCAGCGGTTCCGCTAGCCGTGCCGGCTGCCTTTAGTACTCACCTTTTTCCACGAGCGCCACGCCCTCGGCCTGTGCCGCCTTTCGCAGATCGTCATCAAGCGTAGCGAGTGGCAACCCAGTGCGTTGGACCAGTTCCAGATAGGCCGCATCGTAAGCCGTCAGGCGATGTCGCTCCGCCAGGGCAAGAATCGTGGGCCATTGCGGCGGACTACTCGGTGGTTCGAGGCGAATGGGAAGGGCGGCCAGGTCTTCGATGAACTCGCTGATCTGGCCGGCAGTAACGCGCCCGCGGCGGCGTGCGATCAAGAGAGCATTGGCGACCTCCAGCGGCCGGAGGGCGCGCCACACGTACTTCTTCCCCGCCTTTTATCCTGTCCAGCAGGGCTTCGGTCCAGGGTGTCGCCTCGTCTTCGAAACGCCACGGGAGTGTGGCGGAGGCGTCCGGCACGAAACCGGGCATCAGTATTTATGGCCTTCGTGGATCAGGTCCTTGATCCTCAGGCCGCCGAGCGTGACGCCTTTGCGGGAGTCACGGATATGGGCGACGGCTTCGGCGGGCGTCCTTTTCCGCTGGGGGACGGGCGGTTCCTTCTCGGCCAGGGATTCGAGGGCGCGGGTGACGACCTCTTCGGGCGAGTGGTAGCGGCCGGTGCGAAGGTGGGCTGCCACGAGCTGCTCACCATGAGGGTCGAGCGTCAGGGTCAGGGCCATGGTTCAGTGTACCCCGAAACAGCGCAACGCCGATCCGTCTCGCGAGCGCGACTCCGCCTTTTCAACTGTGATACTCTGAAATTTCCACGTGTGCCGGCACGCGTCAGCGAAGCTCTCGTTCTGCGTACTTACCCGTTGAAAGAAGCG
>JADGNT010000141.1 GCA_017883345.1 Candidatus Solibacter sp.
CTCCGCGTCCCCAGCGGATTCCTGATCGTGATCGTCTTCGCCTGGTTTTCGCGTCCCACGCCGCCATCCATGGCCATCGGGGTTCCGCTCTCCCTGCTCGGCCTCGCCCTGCGCGCCTGGGCAGCCGGATGTCTGGCGAAGAATCGGCAGCTCGCCACCGGCGGGCCGTACGCCTACACGCGCAATCCGCTGTACATCGGCACTTTGCTGGTGGCGGCCGGCCTGGCGGTGGCCTCGTGCAGTGCCGGCCTCGCGGTGCTTTTCACCGCGGTCTTTCTGCTGGTCTATCTGCCGGTGATCCAGAACGAAGAACAGCACCTGCGCAAGATTTTCCCGGAGTACGCCGAGTACGCCGAACGGGTTCCCGCCCTCGTCCCATGGATCACCCCACGGATCACCCAGGCCCGTGAAAATAATCCGAATCCTTTTCGCGCCGGGTTATATCTAAAGAACCAAGAGTACCAAGCCGGTCTGGGATTCTTGGCCGGGATGCTGTTTCTTCTTTGGAAAATGCTGGGTTAAGCGCCTGCACTCACGGGGCAAGCCTCACGGTTTGCCCCATTTACTTTTTGAAATACGGATGCGGCTCCGGTACCGCCGCGCCATCTTTCCTCGGGTCCGAGGCTCCGTACTTCACGCCGGTAGCGGAGTTGTAGACCACGGCCTGGCCGCCGCCCATCTGATTGGAGAAATCCCCGGTCACCTTCACCTCGTGCCCCTTGGCTGCCAGCGCGTCGCGGACCTCCTTCGACACGCGATTCTCCATCAGCACGTCGCACCCGCCGAACTTGAGTTTGGTGAAGCGCGGCGCCTCCAGCGCCAGTTGGATATTCATCCCGTGATCCACCACGTTACTGACGAACTGCGCGTGCGCCGGAGTCTGGTTCAGGCCGCCCATGATGCCGAACCCGATGTGCACGTCGCCCTTCTCCATGAAGGCGGGGATGATAGTGTGATACGGCCGCTTGCGCGGGGCCAGCGCATTCGGGTGCGCCGCATCCAGTTCGAACATTGCCCCGCGATTCTGTAGCGCGAACCCGTAATCGTCCACCACTACGCCCGACCCGAAGTGCTGATACACAGACTGAATCAGCGATGCGATGTTGCCCTCCCGGTCCACCACGGAGAGGTACAGCGTGTTCCCCGCCATGGTTTCCGGCTTCCCCGGCGATTCCTCGCAGCGTGCGCGATTGGCATCGATCAGCTTGGCCCGCTCCCTGGCATACGCTGGTGAGATGAGACCTTCGATCGGAACGTTACTCATTCGCGGATCGGCCAGGTAGCGGTGGAGGTCGGCGAACGTCAACTTCTGCGCCTCGATTTGCGCGTGCAGTTCCTCGACTCCGCGCTGTGCGTAGCTGCCCAGCGGAAATTGCGCCAGAATGTTCAACATCTCCAGCGGGCCCACGCCCTGGCCGTTGGGCGGCAACTCGTAGACCTTCCACCCGCGATACTCGGTGGAAATAGGCTGCACCCATTCGCTGGAAAACTCGCTCAAGTCGGCGGCCGACATCTTGCCGCCCAGCCGCTCGCTGGTTTTCAGAATCGCCTTGGCGATGGCGCCCTTGTAGAATGCCGCCGGCCCCTGGTTGGCGATCAGTTCCATCGCCGCCCCCAGTTCCGGATTGCGGAAGAGTTCCCCCAGCTTGGGAGACTCGCCGTTTTTCAGGTACACCCGCCGCCCGTTCGGATCCTTAGCGAGTTTCGCCGCCTCCTCATGCCACGTCTCGTGAATGATCTCCGTCACCGGATAGCCGTTCTTCGCGTAGTAAATCGCCGGCGCGAAGACGTCTTTCCACGGCAGCTTGCCGAACTTCTGGTGCAGCTTGGCCCACCCATCGACGCACCCCGGCACGGTCACCGTCTGAATCCCCAGTAGCGGCATGGTGGCATTGCCCATGGATTTCAGCAGTTCGATGGTGAGGCCCTGGGGCGCCCACCCGCTGGCGTTGATGCCGGTCAGCTTGCCGGTCCTGGCCTCGTAATAGATGACGAACAGGTCGCCGCCGATGCCGCCGCGTTCCGGTTCCACGACGCCCAGCGTGGCATTGGCCGCGATCGCCGCATCGATGGCGCTGCCGCCGCGCGCCAGCACCTGCGCCCCCGCCTGCGATGCCAGCGTCTGCGACGTCGCCACAATCCCGCGATCCGAAAGCACCATCGAGCGCGCTTGCGACCGGTCCTGGGCGGAAGCCCCTGACGCAATTAATGACGCAAGCAACAAAAAGAGGAGCACCATGACATAGAATTGTTTCACATGTCCGCTCTCCGCGCGCTACTCCTTCCGGCCACCCTCCTGCTCGCCGCGTGCAGCCGCGAGCAGCCTCCGGTGGACCCGCAACTCGCCGCCGCCATCGCCGGCATCAAGGCCATCGACAACCACGCTCACCCCGTACTGGCCGCGCCCGGCGACCGCGAGTTCGACGCCCTGCCGGTGGACAGCATGGAGCCTCAGTCCGACCCCGTCGCCATGCGTCCCGGCGCCTTCCAGACGCCGTTCACCGCCGAATCCAAGGCCGCCGCCAAACGGGAGCGCGGCGATCAATACCCGGCCTGGGTGCTCGATCAGATGGGCGTCGAGATCATGCTGGCCAACCGAGTCGCCATGGGACCAACGGTCGAGCCGCCGCGTTTTCGCTGGGTGCCTTATGCCGATGCCCTGATCTTCCCGCTCGACAACTCGCAACTCGCGGCGAAAAACTCCGACCGCAAAGCCTTCTTCGTGCTCGAAGACAAACTGCGCGCCCGCTACCTCGCCGAGGCCGGTCTGAGCGCGCCGCCGGCCACGCTCGCCGATTACCTGGCGCGCGTGGTCACGCCGACGCTCCAACGCCACAAGCAGGGCGGGGCGGTGGCGGAGAAGTTCGAGGCCGCCTACCTGCGCTCGCTGGCCTTCGATGCCGCCGATGCCGCACAGGCCGATCGCGTCTACCGCCTGCGAACGCCCTCCGATGCCGATTACAAGGTCTTGCAGGATTACCTCTTCCGCTACATCGCGGCCGTTTGCGGACGCCTGGGCATGGCGGTTCACCTGCACACCGCGGCCGGCGCGGGCGGGTACTTCGACGTGGCCGGCGCCAATCCGTTGAACCTCGAACCTGTCCTCAACGACCCCGCGCTGCGCAAAACGAAATTCGTCATGGTGCATGGCGGCTGGCCGTTCACCAGGGAGATCACACCGCTGCTCGAGAAGCCCAATGCGTATCTCGATTTCTCGGCGCAGTCGCTCTTGCTCACGCCCGCCACGCTGGCCGGCACGCTCCGCCAGTGGCTGGAACACGTGCCGGAGAAAGTGATGTTCGCCACCGACGCCTATCCCTACTCGAATGAACTGGGCTGGGAAGAGAGCGGCTGGATCTCCGCGCACAACGGCCGCGAAGCCCTGGGACGCGCCCTCACCGGCATGATGCGCGATGGCGCCATCACGCACCAGCGCGCCGTGGAACTGGCGCGCATGGTGTTGCGCGAAAACGCGCGAGCGCTGTATGGCTTCTAAGCTCCGCGCGCTTACCGCTGGCTCTTTTCGCCCGCCGCCACCTTCTGGTGGCTCGTCTGGGAAATATGTGGGTAACTGGCGGGCCTCAGCGCTGGGATTGAGTGAGGAAGCGGTGGAACTTGCGGCAGGTGGCGTCGAAGGAGCGTTGCTCCTCCGCCGAGCCGCTATGAACAAGCGGGCCACCGTCCTCGTGGATCACGTTACGGAGAAGCCGGTCAGCCGCCTTCTTTCTCAAGGGGGGTCGTAGTGCAGGTCTCGGATGATCTCCCCGCCCAGCAACCAAAGGTTGTTCACATGCCGGCGAATGGTCTCTGGACGCTAAGCGATCTCTGCACACCGTGGTGCGTACATGTGGCGGCGACGCTCGGGATCGCCGATCACCTTGTGGCGGGGGACATGGAAATCGGGCCGCTCGCCGCCGCGTCGGGCGCCGACCGCGACTCGCTGTATAGGGTGCTGCGGCACCTGGTGAGCAAGGGCCTCTTTGCGGAGCCGGCGCCCGGGCGCTTCGCGCTCAACGAGGCCGCGCGCGGGCTGCTGGAGGAACCCATTCGCCTGGGCCTCGATCTCGATGCCTTTGGCGGCCGCATGGCGCACGCCTGGGGGACCCTGCTATCCGCCGTGCGCAGCGGCAAGCCAGCCTATCACGAAGCATTCGGCCGCGGGTTCTGGGAGGATCTGGATGCCCATCCGGCGATCGCCGCCGGCTTCGATGCGCTGATGGGTCCGGCCGGGCACGGCGTACCGGATTGGCATGTCCTGGTGGATCCCGCGGACTGGGAATCGGTGCGAACGGTGGTCGACGTCGGCGGCGGTACGGGGGCGCTGTTGGCGGAGATTCTGCGCGCGCGGCCCGAGGTCCGCGGCACGCTCGTCGATCTGCCGCGGACGGTGGCGCGGTCGGTCGAGGTCTTCCAGGCGGCGGGCGTGGCGGATCGGGTGACGACGGTGGGGCAGAGTTTTTTCGACCCGCTGCCCGGCGGAGGCGACCTCTATATATTGAAGAGCGTCCTCGGCGATTGGCCCGATCGCGAGGCGACGGCCATTCTGCGACGCTGCGCGGAAGCGACGCGCCCGTCCGGCCGGGTGGTGGTCTTCACCGGGGCGGGAGCAGGCGAGGACGCATCGCCGGAACTGCTCATGATGGTCCTGGGAGGTGGCAGGGGTCGAACGTTGGACGAGCTGCGCGAGATGGCTCACCAGGCAGGCTTGGAAGTGAGGGCGGTGGGGCGGCAGGCTTCGGGGCGAGTGATCGTGGAGTGTTGGCCCATCTAGGCAAACCCGGGGACAGACCCGGGGTGAAACCCGGGGACAGACCGGGCTGTCCATGCGGCGCAAAAGGCGCGCCTTGGGACAGTCTGGTCTGTCCCCTAGCGTGCCCTTGCGTAGGCGCGTGAGACCACGGACAATCAAGGGCATGAAATCGCTTCGCGCCGCGTTGGCGCTTGCCCTTATGCTGCCCTGCCGCACGCCGGCCGCCGCGCCCGATTGGTTTCCGCGCGCCGATCTGATGACCATCGGCGTCTACTACTATCCCGAAGCCTGGCCCGAAAATCAGTGGGCGCGCGACATGGCCAACATGCGCAAGCTTGGCATGGAGTTCGTCCACATGGGCGACTTCGCGTGGGCCTTCATGGAGCCAGAGGAGGGCAAGTACCAGTTCGACTGGCTGGAGAAGAATGTCGCGTTGGCCGCGCAGAACGGCATGAAAGTGATTCTGTGCACGCCCACCGCGGCGCCGCCGGTGTGGCTCTCGCGCAAACATCCGGAGACGCTAATGGTGGACGCCGCGGGACGGCGCATGAATCACGGCGGGCGGCAGCAGGGAGACTGGAGCTCGCCGGTGTATCGCGAGTACGCGGCGAAGATCGTCACCGAACTCGCCAAGCGCTTCGGGCACGACAAGCGCGTGTGGGGCTGGCAGCTCGACAACGAACTCAGCCACTACGAGAAGCAGTACTCCTACTCGCCCGCCGCCACGTTGCGGTTCCGCGACTGGCTGCGGGAGAGATACGGCGGCATCGACCGGTTGAACACCGATTGGGGCACGGCCTTCTGGTCGATGGTGTACCAGAATTTCGACCAGATCGAGATTCCCAACCAACTGGAGCACCCGGCGCTGCCGAATCCGCACGCGCAACTGGATTTCGCCCGCTGGTTCGCCAAGGAGGCGGCCGGATACCTGCGCACGCAGGCCGGGCTGCTGCGCCAGTATGGGGCGGATCAATGGATCACCACCAACTTCATGGCGATGCACGGCGATATCGACCCGACGCTTTCCGCCAAGGATTTGGACGTCTTCAGTTGGACGATCTATCCGGTGCATGGCGAGGTGTTCCGCGAGAACGGACCGCTGGGCTTCCGCCTGGGGAGCGGCGCGGTGCAGAGCTTCATGCACGATTTTATGCGGCCCATCAACGGCATCTCCGGGCTGATGGAACTGCAGCCGGGGCAGGTCAACTGGGGCGCGATCAACCCGTGGCCGCAGCCGGGCGCGATCCGCATGTGGATTCTGCGCGCGTTCGGCGCGGGCGCGCGGATGGTGTGCACGTACCGCTACCGGCAGCCCCTCATCGGCAGCGAACAGTATCACAAGGGGCTGGTGGAGACCGACGGCGTGACCCCGTCGCCGGGCGGCCGGGAGTATGCCGAGGCCATGCGCGACATCGTCAGCCTGCGCGCCAAATATCGCACGGACGCCAAGGAGCCGGCCGCGTACGCGAAACGCCGCACCGCGTTCCTGATCAACTTCGACAATCGCTGGGACATCGACATCCATAAGCAGACCACGCGGTGGGATACGGTGGAGCACTGGATGAAATACTACCGCGCGCTGAAGAGCATGATGGCGCCGGTGGACGTGGTGACCGAAGATCGCGACCTGAGCCGGTATCCGTTCGTGGTGGCGCCCGCCTACCAACTGGTGGACCATGCGCTGATCGCCAAATGGACGGCATATGCGGAGAACGGCGGGAACCTGGTGCTGACGGCGCGGTCGGGCGAAAAGGATCGCCGCGGACAATTTCCCGAGACGCTATGGGTGGAGCGGCTCTACAGCTTGATCGGCGCCAAGCTGCCGATTTACGACCTGCTGCCGGGGACCATCGAGGGGCACGTGACGGCCGATGGCGTGCGCTATGCGTGGGGAGCGTGGGGCGACGTGCTGGAGCCGCAAGCGGGCACCACCACGCTAGCCACGTACGCCGACCAGTTCTATGCCGGCAAAGCGGCGGCGGTGACGCGCAAGCTCGGCAAGGGGACGGTGACTTACATCGGCGTGGATACGCTGAACGGCGATCTGGAAATGGCGCTGATGCGCAAGCTGTACGCGAGCGCGGGCGCGGCTCCGGCGAATTTGAAGGCGGACTTCCTGGTGGATTGGCGCGACGGCTTCTGGGTGGCGACGAACTTCACGTCGACGGCGCAGGCGATTCCGGCGCGCGCCGGAACGCCGTTGCTGCTGGGAACGCGGAGTGTGCCGCCGGGCGGCGTGGCGGTGTGGGTTGAGTGAAGCGGAACAAGCCTTCGAAATGGCGATTGCCGTGGAGCCGGCGGATATCGACGTGCTCGGTCACGTCAATAACGTAGTCTACGTTCGCTGGGTGCAGGATATCGCAGTCGCACACTGGCGGGCGGTGGCGAGCGCGGCGGACCAGGAGAGGCTGCGGTGGATCGTGGTGCGGCACGAGATCGATTACAGGCAGGCCGCCCGCCTGGGCGACGCGATCCTGGCGCGGACGTGGGTGGGCGCCGCCACACGGATCAAGTTCGAGCGGCACACGGAATTGCTGCGGGCGAGCGACGGGTGTCTGCTGGCGAAGGCGCGCACGGTTTGGTGCCCCATCGACGCGGTCACGGGCAAGCTGGCGAGTGTGAGCGCGGACGTGAGGGCGGCTTTCTCGGTGGCTGAGGAAGCGAATCGGGCCGCCGATAAACGCGGATGAACGCGGATAAGCAGCCTTGGTCTTATAGGCGTTGATCGGCGCTTTCCAGCGCGTCCGGTTGATGACCACAGTGTGGTCACCAAGGGCCGGGTGCGGCGGCGCGCGGGGAGGCGAGCGAAGGTCGCCCGCGCTTGCAGTGCAGCTTCCCGGTGTGGGCGCGGGCGCACCATGACGGATGCGGCGCAGTCCCCCCACGTCCGGGCTGCGCTCGGATGCACAAGGCGGAGCCTTATGCCACTGTAGGGTGTGTGGAGGATGTGGGAGCATTGAGCGGCACGGGCGCAGGGGGACGCGTCGCGTTTCAGTACCCGAATTTCCGCTACTACATGACGGCGCGAATGCTGGCCACCATCGCCAGCGAGATGCAGGCGGTAGCGGTGGGCTGGCAGATCTACGGGTTAACGCACCGCGCGCTGGACCTGGGACTGGTGGGGCTGGCGCAATTCCTGCCGGGGATTCTGCTATTTCTGGTGGCGGGGCAGACGGCGGACCGTTTCCCGCGGCAGCGCATTTTGCAGTGCTGCTATGTGGCATTCACTTGCGTATCGGCGCTGCTTCTGGCGTTGACACTACGCGGGCTCACGTCGGTGTGGCCGGTTTACGCGGCGCTGTTGTTGAACGGCGTGGTGCGCGCCTTCAACGGTCCGGCGACGCAGGCGTTCCTGCCGCTGGTGGTGCCGGAAGAGGTATTTCCCAACGCGGTGGCACTGGCATCGGGTGTGTCTCAGGGGGCGATGATCGTGGGGCCGATGGTGGGCGGCTTGGTCTACGGGCTGACGGGAAGCCCGGCACCGGTCTATGCCGGGGCGATGGCGGCGTGCCTGAGTGCCATGGTGTTGATGGGACAGGTCCGGGTGCAGGCGGCGCAGCGTCCGCGCGGCATCGCCCGGCCGGGAGTGCTGCTGGACGGGCTGCGCTATCTGTGGCGCGCGAAAATGACGCTGGGGGCGATCTCGCTGGACATGTTCGCGGTGCTGCTGGGCGGGGCGGTGGCGCTGATGCCGGTGTTCGCGAAGGACATTCTGGGAGTGGGCGCCACCGGATTGGGGATTCTGCGCGGCGCACCCGGGACGGGCGCGGTGATCATGGCGATGGTGCTGGCGCACCGTCCGTTCAAGCGGCATGCGGGCGCGATCATGCTGTGGTGCGTCGCCGGGTTCGGCGCGTGTACGGTGGTGTTCGGGCTGTCGCGAAATGTGGGGTTAAGTGTAGCCGCGCTGGTGATACTGGGCGCCTGCGACATGGTCAGCGTGGTGGTGCGGCATACCCTGGTACAGATTTCGACGCCGGACGAGATGCGCGGGCGGGTGAGCGCGGTCAACATGATGTTCATCGGGGCGTCGAACGAGGTGGGACAGTTCGAATCGGGGGTCACGGCGGCGTGGCTGGGGACGGTGCCAGCGGTAGTGGCGGGCGGGGTGGGAACAATCCTGATCGTGGTATTGTGGAGCCGGATATTTCCCGAATTACGTAGAGTCAATGAGTTGCAACCGACCCGGCAGGCGTGACATCTATAGGAGGAGCTTCGTCGAAGCCCTAGAGGGAGATTAGAGTATGCGTAACAATTGGAAATTGAGTGCATTGGTAGTGGGCCTTGGGCTCGCGCTGACGGCCAACGTCTTCGGGCAGGCATCGGCCATCAACGGAGAGATCACGGGGACGGTGACGGACCCCTCCGGCGCCGCCGTTTCGGGCGCGACGGTAGAGATCGGCAATACCGACACCGGTTTCAAGCAGTCGGCGAAAACGGGGGACACCGGGCTCTACCGCTTCACGGTGCTGCCGCTGGGGACCTATGAGATTGCAGTGCAAGCTTCCGGGTTCGGCGCCACGCGCCGCACCGGCATCGCGCTGAGCGCGGGCGCGACGGCGACGGTGGACATCACGGTGAACGTCGCGGGCACCACCACAATGGTGGATGTAACCGCGTCGGCGGCGATTACGGAGCCGAGCCGCATCGACCTGGGCAGCACG
>JADGNT010000142.1 GCA_017883345.1 Candidatus Solibacter sp.
GTAACGCTGCCGCTCGCTGTGGCGGCGCGAAAAGCGAGAGGCGATGAGCCTTCCGGCTTGATCCAGTCTTCCAACTTCTTCCCTGACGCGCGCAATTCGGGCACGCTCATCGGGACTTTGGCCACCGCCGGGCCCTGTTGATTGTTGACCAGGGCATCCGTCAGCCCCTCATTGCCCAAATCGCCCGCCAGGACCATCGGTCCGTACAGGAACGCTTGCACGCCCGGTTCATCCGCAAATGGTTCGGCCGCCAGGGCCATGGGCATCTCGATATCGACGTGGTCGCCCTTTCTCCATGCGCGGGTGATGCTGAGATAACTGCTCGGGCCGGGGGTAACTTCCAGGGCACGGCCGTTCACCTTGGCCGCCGCCGCGGCAGCCCACAACGGGATCCTCAGGCGCAGCGTCCATGAGGACGCGGGCGCTTTCGTGATCGTGAGCGTCGTGCGAGGCTCGTCGGGAAAGCGCGTGTCCTGGCGCAGACCGATCGCGCGCTCGCTGTCGTCCAATTCCGACGCAATGAACAAATTCACCGAAATGCCGCGCTCGTCACGGTAGTAGATGCTGTCGTTCAGTTTTGAGAATTCTTCGAACGCCGTGCCGGTGCAGCACCAGAATGACCTCTCTTCGTCGCAGAGCCCCTTCCAGGCGCCGGGGGCCATTGACAGGAAGTAGACCGAATGACCTGTTTCGGGATGTATGGCGCCCAGGCGGTGGTTGAGCAGGTTGCGCTCGTAGTAGTCGAAGTAACGCGGATCTCCGGTCCAGGAGTAGAGGTGGCGCGTCAACTTCATCATGTTATACGAGCAGCAGCATTCCTGGTGGTTTGGCCCTGTCCGCCACTCGGCGGCCAGCCTGCCCGGAGAGGTCCGCCACAATTCCTGGGTGCTGCTTCCGCCGGTCGCGAATGTGCGCGCGGATGACACCGCGTACCAGAAGAATTCCGCCACCGCGCGGAACCGCGGATCGCCAGTGAGTTCGAAGCGCCGCGCCGCGCCGATCACCTGCGGGACGTGCGTATTCATGTGCAACCCGCGCAGTTCGTCGCGGTGTTGCGCGAGCGGCGTGAGGAACTCCTTCTTCTGGAACCGGTCGCCCGCCTTTGCCCAGCGGAGGTCGCTGGTCAGGGCGGCGAGGTTGAATAAAGATTCGCTCATCCCGCCGAACTCTTCCCGCAAAATGTCCTGCATCTGGGCTTCGGGTTTGGAAGCGCTCCATTGGTCCGCCCATGCCGCCATGCCGGTTGCGACTTCCAGCGCCTGCCTGTTGCCGGCGTGGACGTGCATATCGAGCAGGCCCGCGAAGATCTTGTGGTAGGTGTAGAAGGGCGCCCAGACCCGCTGGCGCTTCTCTAGGCGGTCATACCACTCGGTGGGATACGCGCTCAGATAACCGCCCGCCAGTTTGGCCTGGCATTTGGCGAGTTCGGAGACGAGTTCATCGCCCCGCGCCTTCATTTCCTTGTCGCCCGCGGAAGCCGCTCTCAAGGCGCACGCCGAGAGGTAGTGCCCCATGGTGTGGCCGCGAAGCTCGCCCTTGGGTTCTTCCCATCCCCCGAGTGGCCGCGCCGAACTCGCCAGCCCGGCGTTTAAGCGAAAAGTGTGCAGGAGCCGGTCCGGCGCGATGCCGATGAGGTACGCGCGGTTGGCATCCGCGGCCTTCAGGTACGGGCCGGCCAGCAGGCGTACCTGCGCGAGCGGGTACGGCGTGGTACGCAGCTCAACGTCCTTGCGCGTGAAGACCAGGGTATCCGCGAACGGCAGCGGCTCGGGCTGCTGCGGCCTCCGCGGCGGCGCGGCCGGAGCCTGGGGGGCACCGGACGGCGGGGCGGCCTGAGGGGCGGCCGAAGTCTGAGCAATGGCGGGCGAACCCGCGAGGGCGGCCGCGAAGAGCCGCCTCGTCCATTCGGTTTTCTTGTTCATTTGGATCTCCATTCGTAGCTTTTGTAGCCACCTTAGCCGAAGCTGGCATCGACGCGCACCAACGAAGCGGAGAGCGCAAGACCGGAAGAGAACTCGTCGCGGCGCGTAATAGAAGACATGGATCTCCGATCATTATAGGAACGTGCTCGATGGTTTGCGAATTCCCGATCCTGTTACCGGGGGCGCGAACCGAACTCGTTCAGCAGATCGGTCACCGCGGCCGGTCGCATACCGGGCTCGGGTTGCTGGACTTTGACGAATCTCATCACGCCCGGGGCGATCTCCGGCTGGAATCTCTGCACCGGCCCGGTAGTGTAGCCGAGGAAGTACGTCTTCATGTTCCAGGTATCGATCATATCGACCCGGAACGTTCCCTCCCCGATGTGGAACTCCGGCACTCGACCGGGGGGCCATCGGACTGGTCCGTCCGGCCTCGGGAGCGGTTGCGATGGCGTGGCGGGCCCGAAGAAGCCTATATTCCAATCGGCCGGCTCCTTGGTCTGGCCAAAATGGAAAAGGTAGTACGACCCTCGTTTGGCCAGCGCGGTGATCAGGGGATTGCCATTCACGATCAGTTCCGGCGCCGGCTCCATTTCGGTATAGGGCGCCTCGGACAGGATCCGCTTTAGAAAGCCGAGCCGCGCCGGCGCATCTCCCACGAGTTCTCCGCCGACCGACCACCAGAGCAGATTGCCCGGGTTGACGTAGGTTTCGCCGTGAGAGCCGTAGGCGCCCGCCATGGTGATGGCCCAGTGTTCCTCAACCGCTTCGCGAGGGCCCAGGTTGCCCCACGCCATGCCGTTGTTTCCTTCATACCCGTACTCGTCCACCAATACGGGTTTTCCGATCTTCCTCGCATCGAGTGCGATGGAGGAGTCGTCTCGCGCGGCCGGGGTTCGCCGTTGCGGAGTAATGTCCTGCAGAATGACATGCGTGATCCACGGTTGGGAATTGTCATAGAAGGCCACGCAGCAGTTGTGAATCCCGCGCAAATGGCCGTATGGGTCGATCCTGGCTATGAGTTCGCCCAGATGCCGCCAGTCCTTCTGTTGCGGGAACACGTCGAACTCGTTGGCGAGCGTCCACCAGATGTTCCGGAACGCGGCGAACCGCGCCAATACGTAACGCAGGTAGGCATCGTCGTGCCGCTGATCCATGCTGGCGAATCCCCACTTATCGTAAGGATGGAAGAGGATGATGTCCGCTTCAATTCCGAGGGCGGCGAGATCGCGGATTCGCGATTCGTAATGCGCGAAGAACTCGGGGTCAAACCGGTCCAGGGCGAACTTGCCGGGTTGCGGCTGCACGTACGGGAACAGCGGCGGGTCCACGCGATTGAACACCATCCACTTGGGAAAGACAAGGAACCGCACCTTGTTAAACGGGTTGCGCGAAAGCGTCGCGAGCGTGCGAATCTCGAGGTCGCGGTCGCGATTCAGCCAGTTATACAAAGTCGTGCCGAGGGGAAAGTAAGGGGCCCCATCGGTGTAGGCGAAATGGCGTTGATTCTTAACCACCACGGGGCCGTGATTGCCCGGACCGGGATCGACAACGGCAAAAGATCCGGATTTTCCGTTCAGTTCCGGATCGGCCGATACCGTTGTGAAAGACCATGTTCCCGCGGTGTCCGGCATGAAGCGGACCCTCCAGGTGTGATCGCCGTCGTAGAAGCCGTCGACCGTGACCGCTTTGCCCTGCGAGCGGAAGCGGCCCTGAACTGTTACGTCCGCGAAAGGATTACCATAAGTTTGCCGCGATTGCAGGGTGATCTCCTGGACGCCCCACCGCTCAACCCGTGGGGCGAAAAACGGAGTGTCATCGGAAGCTGCGAAGACGCATGCGGCGGAGAGGCCCGCAATCAGGAGACAGTGAGATTTGAGAACCATTCAGATGTACCTCTATACGGAAGCGGCGGCCGGCGCGTGAGCCGATAATCACGCCTCATCCGCGCCCGGAACGGTTGCCGCGCGCCGGCGTTCCTATTGGAAAACAAGCGTATATTCCCTGCGTGGCTCCAGGCGGACCTTCCAGACGCCGCCGGATTCCGCCGATCTGACTGTCTGGCCTCCGGACTGGATCCTCGCGATTCGCTGGCCATGCGGCGGCCGGATCGCGAACTCGCCTGCGACGCCCGGACGCAGCGAACCCGTAACCGCTTTGCCGCCCTTCCAGGACGAGTCCACTTCCACGTTGCCGCGGGCGCGCAGTCCGTGGAAGTGGCCATCCGGCCAGGCGGAAGGCAGCGCCGGCAGAATTGCGATCACGCCGGAATGACTCTGCAACAGCATTTCGGCTATGCCGGAACACGCGCCAAAGTTGGCGTCTATCTGGAACTGCCGGCCGGCGTTCAGCAGGCTCTCAGCGGCTGTAGAGAGCAGATTGCGGACATGCTGGTACGCCCGGTCGCCATCTTCGAGCCTTGCCCAAAGGTCCGAGTACCAACCCGAGGACCAACCGCTTCTGCCCCCGCCGTTCTGCACCCGCCGCTCGAGCGAGACGCGCGCGGCTTTGGCCAGTTCGGGCGTGCCGCGCAGGGTAATTTCATCGGACGGATAGAGCGCAAATAAATGTGAGACGTGACTCATCCCAGGGCTGTTCTCTTCGTAGTCCTCGCTCCATTCCTGCAACTGTCCGAGTTTCCCGATCTTGAGATCCGGGATGCGCTTGAGCGCGCCTTCCAACTGTCCGCGGTAATCGGCGTCGATCCCCAGAATGCGCGCGGCGTCCATCGTGGCGTGGAACAGAGTGTAGATGATCTCGTAATCCATGGTGGCGCCGACCGTCTGCCGGCCTACTGTCCCGTCCGGCAGCCTGTAACTGTTCTCCGGCGAATGTGACGGGTTGGTGACCAGATGGCCCTTGCCGTCATCAATGAGGAAATCCAGGAGAAACAGCGAAGCCTCTTTCATGACCGGGTAGGCCTCGCGGCTCAGGAAAGTACGGTCAAGGCCGTACTGATAGTGTTCCCAGAAATGCAGCGCCATCCAGGCGCCGCCCATCGGCCAGATGCCGCAATAGGCGTAGTCGACCGGCGCGGTATCGCCCCAGGCGTCGATATTGTGATGGAACACGAAACCACGCGCGCCGTACATCTCCTTCGCGGTGCGCCGCCCGCTTTCGAGCGACATCTTAACCAGGTCGAAGAAGGGTCCCGTGGTTTCCGGAAGGTTGCCGACCTCGGCCGGCCAATAGTTCATCTCGACGTTGATGTTGGTGGTGTACTTGCTATCCCATGGCGGCGCCATGAGATCGTTCCAGATGCCCTGCAGGTTGGCCGCCATGGTTCCGGGACGGCTGCTACCCATCAGGAGGTAACGGCCGAACTGGAAGTACAACGCGGCGAGGCCCGGGTCGTCCTGGTTCTTCTTGATTCGCGCCAGGCGCTCGTCCGTGGGGAGCGTCTCGACCGAGGGGTCGGGCCCCGGCAGTTCCACTTCGACCCTGCGGAAAAGTTTGTCGTGGTCCGCCACGTGTGCTGCCTTGAGCGTAGCGTAGGGCTTGGCCGCCCGAGCCAGATATCGAGCGCACGCCGCGGCCGGATCGCCGCCGCGATAATCTGTCGCCGCGACAACCAACAGGGTTACGGCGTTGGCATTGGAGACGACCATATCGGTCCCGGACACCGCCACCTTGCCGCCTTCGTTGATGGCGCGCAACACCCCGCGAAACTTCACGCCGGCCGGCTCCAGTTGGTCCGTTTCCTTTTTGCGGGCCGCAGGGCTCTGGTTCGCGGAGATCCAGAAATTTGTGTGGGCGATCGCTTCGCCCGTCAGGATGACGCGGTCGGGCGCGGCGACGGTGACCTCAGCGTCCTGCGAACGCGCGAGCGTGGCGCGGAACGAGACTTGGCCTGGCTCATCGCACGAAATTCGCACTACCACAACCTGGTCCGGCGCGGAAGAAAACACCTCGCGAGTGAAGGTCGCGTCGCCCACGCGATAAGTAACTCGCGCAACGCCGGTAGCGAGGTTCAGTTCCCGGCGGTAGCCGGTGGCGTTGTCGTGGCCTGTGAACTCGATGTTCAGGTCCCCCAAAGGCTGGTACGGCGGTTGGCGGTTGGGGATGCCCATCATCTTCTCGTCCTCCAGCGCCTCGACCGCGCGGACCTTGCCTTCGAACAGCAGGCGACGCACCTCCGGCAAGGCCTTGAGCGCCTCCGGATTTACGCGGTCGCGTTTCCTGCCGTTCCAGATGGTGTCTTCGTTCAGTTGGACGTGCTCCTTGGCGATGCCGCCAAAAACCATGCCACCCAATCTCCCGTTGCCCACGGGTAGGGCGTCGCCCCAGCGTTGGGCTGGGTGCTGGTACCAGAGCACCGGGTCCGCGGCGAGCAGCGGCGCGCCGGCAGCCATGCAAACGAGAAACGAACGGGTCCAGGTTCTTCCCATAAAGTCCTCTCTGATAATAACTACATGGCTCGGGCACTGTTCCGACCGGCGGGTTGTGCGTGCTCTGCCACGCCGGAATCAGGCGGGTCGCGCAGCCGCCGCCGGGGGCGAGCTTCCGGGCCGTAAGAGGAGGTACGCGAACGCTGACAAAACCAGGTAGAATCGGGTAACTTGGTCCGTAATTGACCGCGATCGCGCCGCAACTGGATTGCACCGATGAGGAGGCATCTTTGAATCGCAGAGGCTTTATCAAGAAAAGCGCCATCGCCGCCGGGTTGGCTGGTTCTGTGGAGACGCCGCCGACCTTCACCCCGCCGGCCGACAACCGTTCCGCCGATTATCTTCGCCGCGTGCGGCGGGATGAGCTCCTGCCTAAGCCGCCGGCAATCCGGGATTCGAGCGGGACGGAAGTGAAAATCTCGCCAATGCCGCTGTCGGAACGGGTCCAGCGCAAGATCGTGCCGCGGCGAGGCTTTTGCAGCATCTCGCCCGCGAGCGATGCGCTTCTCCTCTCAGGGAATGGGGCGATGAGTATCGATACCGCGTGCGACCCCTACTCGGAGCAGATCACCTTCCGCCACGAAAGCCTGTTCACGCCGCATAGGAGGCCCTTCGAGGCACCCAAGATCGCGAGTGTTTTCCCGCAAGTGCGGCAAATGCTGTTGGACGGAAAATACCACGAAGCCGCGAGACTCGGTTACGACGAATGGCACAAGACCGCCATCAGCGGCGGCATGGGGATGGGCGGAGGCGCGGGATTCTCTATGCGCGTGGAGTACCCCAGGACTGCGTCGGTGAAGAACTATCTCCGAACGGTGGATTTCGAAAGCACCGAGTTGAAAGTTCACTGGACGGACGAGCGCGGCGAATGGGTTCGTCAGCTCTTCGCGTCCCGGCCCGACAACGTCGTGGTTCAATGGCTCACCGCTCCCAAAGGACAGCCGCTGAACGTCCGAATCACCATGGGAAGGTCGGCGGGAGGCGGCCGCGGCGGAGGAATGGGCATGGGAATGGCGGCCGCGGGAGGGAGAGGAGGCGCGCCGGCCGGCACCGCCGGAGGGCGAGGAGGAGCGCCCGGACTGAGCAATGTCCAGCAGGACTTCAACGAGCAGCGGCTGATCTTCAAAGGCGTTTTCGATCCCTCGGTGAACAACAGCGGCTATGCCGGCGTGACCCGCGTAATCCGCAACGGCGGCACGGCCCGAATGGACGGCGACACGGTCGTAATCGAGAATGCGTCGTCCGTGATGCTGCTCACGCGCATCGAACGGCTTCCCGATTACAGCGAGGCGCAGGTGGAGGCCGTACGGCGGGCAGTGGAAGCGGTCACGCCGGACTACGCGGCGCTGCTCGAGCGGGCCCGCAAGGTCCAGTCGGAAATGCTCAACCGCGTGACGGTGGATTTCGGCGGCGCCGCGCAATACGGCATGTCCTCGGAGGAACTTCTGTCCGATCAGCGGTCGAGCCCGGGCTATTCGCCGGCATTCCTCGAAAAGCTGTTCGAGATGTGCCGGTATTGGTTCATCCTAACCAGCGGCAAGTACTGCACCATGTCGGCCGAGACCAATGCCAATATCAACCTGCAGATTGCGCCCGGTCCGCAGGGCGATCACCGGGAAGGCATGGATGGCTACTTCAACTGGATGGAGAGCCTGTACCCGGACTACCGTACCAACGCGAAGAATATTTACGGCATGCGCGGCGCCCACTACTCCCTCACGCCGACCAAAGACGAGGGCGTCGATAAGATGTACGAC
Source organism: Candidatus Solibacter sp. (assembly GCA_017883345.1). Lineage (GTDB taxonomy): Bacteria > Acidobacteriota > Terriglobia > Bryobacterales > Bryobacteraceae > Solibacter. Next base: position 8,068 of record JADGNT010000142.1, read on the forward strand.
TTTGCTGGTTCGACTGGGGAGACGTGGCCGCACCCCTACTGGCTTTCGGCCGGAGGCTGGTGCGTGCGCCTGTTCTGGGACCACTACCTTGTTACGGGCGATCTGGATTTCCTCCGCAAGCGCGTGGTTCCGGCTTATAAGGATCTGGCGCTGTTTTACGAGGACTTCCTGACGGTCACTGACAAGAATGGGAACTACATCTTCGTCCCATCCTTCTCTCCGGAGAACAATCCTGGCAACCTGGACCCTTCGTGCATGTTGGTGATGAACTCCAGCATGGACATCGCGGTGTGCCGGGAAGTGCTGGCCAATCTGGTGGAGGCCTGCGAACTGTTGGGCATTGAGGCCGACAGTGTGCCGAAATGGAAGGCGATGCTGGCCAAGTTGCCGCCCTATCTGATGGAGCCGGACGGCGCCATGAAGGAATGGGCCTGGCCCTCGCTGGCGGAGCGTTACAACCAGCGCCATATCTCGCATCTCTACGGCGTGTGGCCGGGCGACGAGATTGACCCGGACCGCACCCCGCAACTGGCAAAGTCCGTTGTAATCGCCAACCGGCATCGGGTTCCGGAGCGGCTGGCCGCTCATGGCCGCTGCCATCGCGCATTGGTTGGGGCGCGACTCAAAGACAGCTACATGGTGGATACGGAGTTCCGGCAACTGATTGAAGAAGGCAACGTCGGCCCGACGCTCCGGTGCTCTCACGACCCCTATGCCGGGCCCATGCCGGATGCGCAAGGCGGGCTGCAGATGATCATGATCGAAATGCTCGCCTACTCGCGGCCCGGCGTCATCGAGCCGCTTCCGGCGCTACCGCCCTCGCTGGTCAAGGGATCCATCAACGGGATGCTGCTTCGCACCTTTGCGAGGCTCGACAAGATGTCCTGGGACATGGACGCCCGGACGGTGGATATGACGATCACCTCGGTCAGGAAGCAGGACGTCACCCTGATTGCGCGGCACGGCATCGAAGCGGTTTCCGCCTCGCCCGGCGTCCTGGCGGCGAAACTGCAGCCCGGGAAGGCCGCCTGCGAACTGCACCTGCCGGAACGAAAAGCGGTGGAAGTCCATTTGAAGCTGGGGCGCCGCAACCCCATGGATTGGGTCCATTGGGTCGCTTGACGATTCGCGTTGAATAGGCCAGGAATGCGCGCATAGCCGAGACCATTGGGTGACGGTGAAGTTCCCTCGGTAACAATGAGCCCTGCTCCAGCGCGCTGCGCGTAGTAGGTTGCGGCGATATCACCGGGGACGTTTTCGATCGATCGGTTGCGAGTCATCGGTGCCATGACGACGCGATTGCGCAGCTCGCGCAGTTCC
>JADGNT010000143.1 GCA_017883345.1 Candidatus Solibacter sp.
AGCCACTTGTACCCCAGGCCAAACGAACCCGGCGAACCCGGGGAACCCGTCGAACCCGGGGAAGCCGCCGAAGACGGCGAACCCGTCGAAGCCGTCGCCGGCTGGCAACATTCCCGGACAACCCAAACGCTTCTGCCCCAACGGCGAACCGTTATTCGTCCTCCCGCGCGCTCTGCCGCCCGACGAGCCCGAGAGCCCGTCCCCCGACCAGGACCCGACCCGGGCCGCCAGATGAAACAGCCGCCAAACATCCCGAATCCCCAGCCTCTTAACGCTTTTCTTTGCGCCCTTTGCGAGCTTTGCGCGAAACAAAGTTTTCTCTTCGCCCGAGTCCCCAGGCATCTCTCAAACTCCCGGCCCTCCCCGCAAGCCCGCCGCCGCAAATCTCAACGGCCTGAGGAAATCTAAGTAATTGAATCTGTGGGCCTTCTGCCCCAATTGCGCCATTCGCCGCTGCTTTGGCCGATCACATTCTCCGCAACTCGTTGAGATTCCGAACATAATGACTCTGGAATATCAAATGCAGTCGATAGGAATTCTATGCAGACCTACGTAGGAGCGCCTCAACTGCCCTCCGACGACAAACGATGGAAAATCGTCGAGGCTACGGCACGCCGTCACGGGCGCGAACCGCACGCCCTCATCGAAACCTTGCACACCGTACAGGAGTGCTTCGGCTATCTCGATGAAAACGCGTTGCGATTCGTCGCCTCTGTGTTGCGCGTGCCACTCAGCCGCGTGTATGGTGCGGCCACCTTTTATCACTTCTTTACCCTGAAGCCCAAAGGCCGTCACGCGTGCGTGGTCTGCACCGGGACCGCCTGCTACATCAAGGGCGCGCCGCTATTGTTGAAGGCCATCGAGCAGCGCTACAGCATCAAGCCGGGCGAGACCACGCCGGACGGAGAGTTGAGCCTGCTGACGGCGCGCTGCCTGGGGTCGTGCGGCCTGGCGCCGGCGGCCGTAATGGATTCCGCGGTGCTTGGCAAGATCGCTCCCCAAGACATCCTGGCACGCATTGAGAGAGGTATCCACCCATGACCATCGAGGAGCTACGCAAAATTGCCGAGACCGAGCGCGCGGCGCAGAAGAAGTTCCAGCACCATGTCTGCGTGTGCATCGCCGCCGGCTGTCTCTCCGGCGGCGCGGAGCACGTGCGCGACGCGCTCAACAAGGAAGTCGCCGAATCGGGCATGCGGAACGAGGTCCTCGTCAAGGGCGTCGGCTGCATGGGATTGTGCAGCGCCGGTCCCCTGGTCACCGTGGAAACCGCCGTGGAGACCGCCGTGAATACAGATGTCCAGATGTTCGCCTCCGTCACCCCGGAGGACGCCCCGGAGATCATTCGCTCGCTGGACACCGGCGGCGCCACCGGTGGCGATCTCGCCGCCGCCGGCCTCCACCCCTGTCCCACCAACGTGCCGTTCTTCGAGCGCCAGAAGAAGATCGTGCTCGAAAATTCCGGCAAGATCGATCCCGAGCGTATCGAAGACTACATCGCGCACGATGGCTACGTCGCCCTCGTCACGGCGATTACCGAGATGACGCCGCTCGAAGTCATCGATCGCGTCAAGAGCAGCGGGTTGCGCGGCCGCGGCGGCGCTGGGTACCCCACCGGCTTGAAGTGGAGCACCGTGGCCAAGACCGGCGAGCAGCAGAAGTACGTCATCTGCAATGCCGATGAAGGCGACCCCGGCGCCTTCATGGATCGCGCCGTGCTGGAGAGCGATCCCCACCGCGTGCTCGAAGGCATGGCCATCGCGGCTTACGCCGTGGGCGCGCAGCAGGGCTTCATCTACGTGCGCGCCGAGTACCCGCTGGCCGTCAAGCACCTCAAGACCGCCATCAAGCAGGCCGAGCGCATGGGCCTCCTGGGCAACAGCATCAGCGGCACGCGCTTCAGCTTCCACATCGATATACGGCTGGGCGCCGGCGCCTTCGTCTGCGGCGAGGAGACGGCGCTCATCGCCAGCATCGAAGGCAAGCGCGGCACCCCTCGCCCGCGTCCGCCCTTCCCGGCGGAATCGGGGCTCTGGGAGTGCCCCACGCTGATCAATAACGTCGAGACCTTCGCCAACGTCGCGCCCATCGTGCGCCACGGGGCCGAGTGGTTCGCTCGCATCGGCACCGAGAAGAGCAAGGGCACCAAGGTCTTCGCCCTCGCCGGCCGGGTGCAGAATACCGGCCTCATCGAAGTGCCCATGGGCATCACGCTGCGCGAGATCATTTACGATATCGGCGGCGGCGTTCCCGATGGCAAGCAGTATAAGGCGGTGCAAACCGGCGGCCCCTCGGGCGGATGCATTCCCGCCGAGCACCTGGATTCGCCGGTGGATTACGAATCCCTCGCGCGCATCGGCTCCATCATGGGCTCCGGCGGCATGATCGTCATGGACGAAACGTCCTGCATGGTGGATGTCGCCAAGTACTTCATGGAATTCTGCATGAGCGAATCCTGCGGCAAGTGCATTCCATGCCGCGCCGGGACCCAACAACTGCACGGCATCCTGGAAAAAATCACCGCGGGAGAAGCTACGCCGGCGGATGTCGCGCTGCTCGAAGAACTCTGCGAACTGGTGCGCCACACCAGCTTGTGCGGGCTCGGGCAGAGCGCGCCCAATCCCGTGGTGACCACGCTGAAATACTTCCGTGAGGAGTACGATGCCCACGTGACCGGCGATGGCTGTCCCGCCGGAACCTGCGGTTGTGGCGCAGGCACTCGTGCCTGCCGCGCCGAGACTCGTCTCGGCGCTCCTGGGTCTCAGACCAGCGGCGAGGTGACCCTATGAGCGCGCACTCTCCCATCCGCGTCAAGACGCTGACCATCGACGGCCGCGAGTGCGGCGCACGCGAAGATCAGACCATTCTCGAAGTCGCCCGCGAGAACAATATCTTCATCCCCACGCTGTGCAATCTGCCCGGGCTGAGCAACGCCGGCGCCTGCCGGCTGTGCATCGTCGAAGTCAAGGGCGTCAACAAACTGCTGCCGGCCTGCGTCACGCACGTGTCGGAGGGCATGGAAGTCACCGTCAATTCGGAGCGCCTCGCCAAGTTCCGCCGCGGCATTCTGGAACTGGTTTTCGCCGAGCGCAACCACGTGTGCAGCGTCTGCGTCACCAACGGCCACTGCGACCTGCAATCCATGGCGCTGACGCTGGGCATGACCCACGTGCACTTCCCCTATCGATATCCGCGCCTGCCGGTGGATGCCTCTCACGAGCGTTTCGTGGTGGATCACAACCGCTGCATCCTGTGTTCGCGCTGCGTCCGCGTGTGCGACGAAATCGAAGGCGCCCACACCTGGGACATCATGTCGCGCGGCGTGGAGTGCCGCGTGATCACCGACCTGGCGCAGCCCTGGGGCCAGAGCGAAAGCTGCACCGGCTGCGGCAAGTGCGTGCAGGTGTGCCCCACCGGCGCGCTGTCGGAGAAGGGGAAATCGGTGGCCGAGATGTCCAAACGCCGCCAGTTCCTGCCCTATCTCACCCTCATGCGGGAGGGCAGACGATGACCGCGGCCCAGACCAAGGTCAGGCTGGCCACCGTCTGGTTGGACGGCTGCTCCGGCTGCCACATGTCGCTGCTCGATACCGACGAACGGCTGATCGCGCTGGCCCAGCACGTCACCGTCGTGTGGGGTCCGCTGGTGGATGCCAAGGAGTTTCCCGAGAACGTCGATGTCACGCTGGTGGAAGGGGCCGTTTCGAGCGAGGAGGACCTCCACCGCATCCGCCTGGTCCGGTCGCGCACCAAAATCCTGGTGACCCTGGGCGATTGCGCCATCACCGGCAACGTTTCGGCCATGCGCAATAACTTCGGGGCCAACGCCGTCCTCAAACGCGCCTACCTGGAGAACGCCACGCTCGACGCGCAGATTCCGCGCCAGGTGATTCCGCCCCTGTTGGCCATCGCGCGCCCCGTCCACGAATTCGTGCCGGTCGACGTCTTCGTGCCCGGCTGCCCGCCCCCGGCGGACCTGATTTTCTCGGTGCTCGGCGATCTGCTCGCCGGCAAGATGCCCAACCCGGCAGCCAAATTCGGATAAATTATGCCACGCCAAAAAATTGTCATCGACCCGGTGACCCGCATCGAGGGCCATGCCAAGATCTCGCTCCATCTGGACGAGGAGGGCCACGTCGAGGAAGCCTACTTCCATGTCACCCAGTTTCGCGGGTTTGAGAAATTCTGCGAAGGCCGCCCTTTTTATGAGATGCCGTCGCTCATGGCGCGCATCTGCGGCATCTGCCCGGTCAGCCATCTCATCGCTTCGGCCAAGGCCTGTGACGCCATCCTGGCGGTGCGCATTCCGGAAGGCGCCGTGCGCCTGCGCAGGGTCCTCAATCTGGCGCAGATTCTGCAATCCCACGCGCTCAGCTTCTTCTACCTCTCGGTCCCCGACCTGCTGCTCGGCATGGATTCCGACCCGGCCACGCGCAATGTTTTCGGCGTCATGGAGGCCAACCCGGCGATGGCCAAAGACGGCATCCGCCTGCGTCAGTTCGGCCAGCAGATCGTCGAGTGGCTGGCCGGCAAACGGATTCATCCGGCATGGGTGGTGCCGGGCGGTGTCGGCAGTCCCTTGACCGCGGAGAATCGCGACCGCATCCTGGCCGGCATCCCGGAGGCGCTGGCCATCGCTACTCGCGCCCTCGACTGGTTCAAGAACGAGATGGAACGCTTCCGCGAGGAGATCCGCTCCTTCGCCAATTTTCCCACCCTCTTCATGGGCCTGGTGGGCGACGATGGATCCCTCGAACACTACTCCGGCAAACTCCGCTTCCTGGACGCCGGCGGCCACATCGTCGCCGACTACGCCGACACGGCCTATGACAACTACCTGGCCGAGATCGCCCATCCCTGGAGTTACCTCAAGACCAGCTTCTACAAGCCGCTCGGCTACCCCGATGGCGTGTACCGCGTGGGACCGCTGGCGCGCTTGAATATCGTCGACGGCATCGGCACGCCGCGCGCCAGCCAGGAGTGGGCCGAGTTCCGCGACCTGGATCGCGGCGCCGTGCTCTCTAGCTTCTATTACCACTACGCGCGCCTCATCGAAATTCTCTACGCGCTGGAGAAGATCGAGCAATTGCTGCACCATCCCGACGCGCTCGATTCCCACGTCCGCGCCCACGCCAGCGTGAATAACACGGAAGGTATCGGCGTCTCCGAAGCGCCCCGCGGCACCCTGATGCACCACTACAAGGTCGATCGCGACGGGCTCATCACCTGGGCCAACCTGATCATCGCCACCGGACACAACAACGCCGCCATGAATCGCGGGGTACTGCAGGTGGCGCGCCATTTCGTGCACGGCAACAAGCTCACCGAGGGCATGTTGAATCGCGTGGAGGCGGTCATACGGACCTTCGACCCGTGCCTGAGCTGTTCGACCCACGCCGATGGAAGGCTTTCTCTCGAAGTCGAACTGCGATCTCACAAGGGAGAACTGCTCGACGTATGCCACACACGCTGAACACGCTGAGCACGCTGGTCATTGGCTACGGCAACACGCTGCGCGGCGATGATGGCGCGGGCTTCCTCGCCGCGGAACTGCTCAGGGACCGGATCCACCGTCCCGACATCGAGATCCTCAGCCAGCACCAGCTCCTGCCGGAATTGATGGAGCCGATCTCGCGCGCCTCTCGCGTCATCTTTATCGATGCTTCGGTGTCCGGCCGCGCCGGCAAGGTCCACCGGATTCCGCTGCGCCCCGCCCCGGCGTGCGCCCGCGTAACCCATCATGCAACTCCCGAGGCGCTGCTGGCCGGGGCGCAGTCGCTCTACGGGCACACGCCCGAAGCCACGCTCTACGTAATCCCTGGCCGCAATTTTCAGGTGGGGCAGGAACTTACGCCTTCCGTCCGCCGGGCCGTCAACGAATTGGTCGATGCGCTTGAGAAGGAGCTTGCGAGGCACTTCGTCGCAGCACCGTAGCGTAGCCTTCCAGGCTGCCATGCCCCCATTCGTGGGGGCATTCCTCCTGGCCATGCCACCCCCCGCCCGCGCTACTCCGCCATAGTCAGGCGGTCTTTATACAGCGCGAAGACGCGCTTGAAGTCCAGGCCGAACATCACCGTCACCGGGGTGGCGGCGGGCGCCACGCGGCGGTCCAGCGGCACCGTCGAGCCGTAGAACTGGCCCCACGCGGTCTGCACGTCGATGTAGCGCGATTCGAACTTGGTCACAAAGTCGGGGTCCAGCAGGTAGGCTGCGGCCAGAGAGTCCCACAGGTATCCGGTGGCATCGGGCTTCTTCAGGAACGCCGGATAGCGGTTGCCGAGATCTTCGCGGAAGAGCTCCGTCACCGGCGTGTGCGCTCTGGCGATCTGGTCGAACTCGGGCTTGCGGATGCGCGCCAGGTTGCAGATATCCAGGCCGAACATCGTCTTTTTCGGAATGCCCGAGCGCAGCACGATGCGCGCGGCTTCGGGGTCGAACCAGAAGTTGAACTCCGCGGCGTTAGAGGCGTTGCCCGGCACGCGGATGTTGCCGCCCATGAAAACGATGCGCTTGATCTTGCTTGCGATCTCGGGTTTCATGCGCAGCGCCAGCGCGATATTGGTCATCGGTCCCAGCGCCAGGATGGTCACTTCGCCGGGGTGCCGCTCGATTTCGGAGATCAGCAGGTTGATCGCGTCATGGCGCGGTTTGCGCGCCGTCAGCTTGCTGCCGGGAGCGGGAATCACCGCCGCCGCATCCTGCGCGAAGGCGCCGATGTAGCTCAGCGTCCCCCAGCGGCGTTCCGATTCCTTGGCCATCGCCGCCGTGTGGATCAGCGGACCGTCGGCGCCCATGGCGACCGTAATCTGCCCCCGCTTGAGCAGGTCCAGGATGTGGAACATGTACTCGGCGCCCTGCGGCCCCCAGACATTTCCCGGCACGATGGTAATGCTCTGCACGGAGACCTGCGCCGGACTGCGCAGCAGCATGACCAACGCGGCGCCATCGTCGCCGAAAAGGCCGGAATCGGTATCGAACAGAACCAGATCCTTGGCGGCGCCCCAAAGCCCCGACAGCACCAGGAATCCCGCCAGCAAGCGCAACATGAATTCTCACTATAGCGCGATGGTGGGGCAGCCAATCCTGGCTGCAGCCGGCTTTCAGCCGGCGCTTGCCGAGTGCGAAGACTTGCGAATCGCCCGAAGGTGCCGCCTGAAATGCGGCTGCGGGCAAAATTGCCCGCCCCGCACCGCGCCCTCCCCCACGTTACAATTGCGATGTCATGAAGAAAGTTCGATGGGGTGTGTTGGGTGTGGCGAATATCGCCGTCAAGCGGGTGATTCCGTCCATGCAGGCGGGGGAGTGCAGCGAGATTGTGGGCATCGCCTCGCGCGACCGCGCACGCGCCCTAGCGGCGGCGCGCGATCTCGGCATTCCCAAGGCCTACGGCTCCTACGAGGAGATGCTGGCCGACCCGGAGATCGACGCCATCTACAATCCGCTGCCCAATCACCTGCACCTGCCGTGGTCCACCCGCGCGGCCGAAGCAGGCAAGCACGTGCTCTGCGAGAAACCGATCGGCCTCAACCTGCGGGAAGCGCTCGCGCTCATGGCCGTGCGCGACCGCACCGGCGTCAAGATCGGCGAGGGCTTCATGGTGCAGAACCATCCGCAGTGGCTGCGCATCGTGGAGCTGGTGCGCGCCGGGCGCATCGGGCAACTGCGCTCCGCGGTGGGCACGTTCAGCTATTTCAAGCTCGAAGCCGGCAACATCCGCAACATCCGCGAGTACGGCGGCGGCGCGTTGTTCGATATCGGCTGCTACGCCATCAAAACGTCGCGTATGGTCTTCGGCGAGGAGCCGGTGAGCGTTTCCGCCGCCATCACCCGCGATCCGCAATTCGGCGGCATCGACATGCTGACGTCGGCCATCCTGGAATACCCTTCCGGCCACTGCGTATTCACTTGCAGCACGCAGATCATGCACCAGCAGAGCATGCGCTTCTTCGGGAGCACGGGACGGATCGAGGCGGAGATTCCCTTCAACGCCACACCCGGTGGGACTTCGCGCGTGCGCATCGACGACGGCCGCGATTTGAACGGCGGCGGACTGGTGACGGAGGAGTTGCCGCCCTGCGACCAGTACACCATCCAGGGCGACCTGTTCTCGCGGGCGATTCGCCAAGGCGGCGAGGTTCCGGTGCCGCTGGAAGATGCCGTACGCACCATGGCCGTCATCGACGCCGTGTTCCTGTCGGCCGAAACCGGCCGCAAGCAGTGTCCGGCCGATGTGCTGCGCGCGGCCGGTTGAAAGCCGCGCAAGGGGTATGGCACAATCGGGCAATTCCTTGCCAGGCTGAGTTTTGGATTTTGCCGGGCTCGGCTCGGTAGAACTCCGCGTCTTCCTCCGCGTGGAAGCGAATGCCTGCAACTTCACGCCAGCCCGACGCGCAGTGACACGAACATTTTATTTTTTTATCTCCACACCATTCAATAGCTTGCGGCGAAATCGCCACCCCGCGACCGCCTTCGCCCGCTGCCTCGCGGAGCATGATGGGAACAGGAGGGACCACAGCTTGTGCCGCGGAGCCTCCGGAGATTGAAACCATGACCGACAAACCGTTACCGCCTCCCACTGAGGCCGCCATTTTCGAAGCCGGATATCTGGCCTCCACCCTCCGCGCCCGCCGTGAATTCACCTGGGCGCAGCGTGCCGCCATCATGAAGGTTCTCACTGGCGCCGCGCCCGACCCGCGGGTTGCCGTCCCGGAGACTCCCCAACCCAGACTCCGCAGCTTCGCCCTGATTCTGGCGCGCTGCGAATCCGCCGCCACCCTGCTCGGTTGGCGCAAACAAATCAGCCCGGAACAGAAACGCCGCCTCGATGCCGCCGTCCACCGCCTCCAGGAAGCCGCCGCCCAGGTTGCCGTCCGCGCCTCCGTGCATCCCGTGCCGGTAACACGTTTTGACCGCGTTACCTCTCCTTTGAAGCCGGGCGCGGCGCGGGCCCCCCTGGGGCAGGCGCCTTACCGCCCGGCCAACGGATCAGCCGGCCAACGGGACACACGTGTCCCGCTTTTTTGAATTCCGCGCAACTAAGTCTTTTATTTGCAATATGCGCATCGCGAGCAGTGGGACATGCGTGTCCCGTTCCCGGGGCTCATGGAACCGCTCGACGACACCCAGTGCCGCGTATCCCTCCGCTTCGAATGACCGTGGCATAAGGGGGTACCCTCTGGGTCGCCTTGTGCATCCGAGCGCAGCTCGGAAGTAAGCCTGCACAAGGCGGAGCCTTATGCCACGAGCGCGTGATAAAATGCGCTTGAGATGTCTTCTTTCATCCAAAACCAGTTTGAGCAGAATATCGTCACCACCAGCGTGGACCACGTGTTCAACTGGGCGCGCGAATCGTCCATCTGGCCGCTCACCTTCGGTCTG
>JADGNT010000881.1 GCA_017883345.1 Candidatus Solibacter sp.
AGGCCCATCCCAACAGGGTCGAAAAAGCACCGGCATGGAGGCGTGGCCGGCCTTCCGGCCGGCTGGCAAGCTGAAGCATGCCCCACCTTTTTTGATGAAGTTTCGCGGGCCGAAGGCCCATCCCAACTGACTACACGGAGGTACACTGTGCCATAGCGGATCCCAATCGATGCGGTTCCTCACTATCTTTTTGCTAACCCTGGCGGCTTCGGCCCAGGACACGAAATATCCCCCCGACGGCCAGCAGATCCCCGGCCCGGGCTCCAAGGAAGCCACCGCCGACTGGCTTTCGGAAATCACCCGCTACCGCGCGGAACGCCGGGTGCGCGCCGGACTCACCGGCGAAATCTACTCCCGCCCCGAGCTCCAGTGGACGCAAAGCTCCTTCATACAGCCGCAGTCCATGGTGGAAGACCGCTACTTCTACGACCCTGCCACGCGCCAGTACACCATCGACCGCTTCCTGGACGACCTGGACCGCCGCTACGGCGGCATCGACTCTGTCCTGCTGTGGCCCGTGTACCCCAACATCGGCATCGACAACCGCAACCAGTTCGACCTGCTGCGCGACATGCCGGGCGGCCTGCCGGGGCTTAAGAAAATGGTCGACGACCTGCACCGCCGGCGCGTCCGCGTGCTCTTCCCCAACATGCCTTGGGACCAGGGGACGCGCGCCGAAGCGCGCTCTTTCGCGGAAACCATCGCCAGCCTGCTGGCTGAAATCGGCGCCGATGGCGTCAACGGCGATACGTACAACGGCGTGCCGCGCAGCTTCCGCATGGCGAGCGACGCCACCGGCCACCCCCTCGCCTTCGAGCCCGAAGGCTACCCGGATTCCGACGAAATGCTGGATTGGGACAACCTCACCTGGGGCTATTGGAAATACCCCTTCATCCCCTCGATCAGCCGCGGCAAGTGGCTGGAGCCGCGCCACATGGTTCACGTCTGCGACCGCTGGAACAAGGACAAAACCAACAATCTGCAATTCGCCTTCTTCAACGGTGTGGGCTACGAATCCTGGGAGAACGTCTGGGGCATCTGGAACGGCATCGCTCCGCGCGACGCCGAAGCCATCCGCCGCATCGCCAAAATCGAGCGCCGCTTCGCCGATTACCTGGTCAGCCCCGCCTGGGAACCGCACACACCCACCGTGCAGTACGGCGTCTTCGCCTCGCGGTGGCCGCTGGCCAATCGCACGCTCTGGACCATCGTCAACCGCACGGCCTTCAACATTCAAGGTCCGCAGCTTCAGGTTCCCGCACAACCCGGCATGCGCTACTTCGATCTCTGGAACGGCAAGGAGCTCAAACCCGAGAACGGGAGCCTCTCCTTCCCCATCGAAGCGTTCGGCTTCGCCGCCATTCTCGCCCAGAGGGAGGCCGCCGACGCCGCCGGCAGCGCCTTTTTGGCGGAAATGGCGCAGCTCAGCGCCAAACCGCTCTCCTCGTTTTCCAAGGCATGGGAGTTCCTGCCGCAACTACCGGTGCGCATCCCGGCCACCGCGCCTGCCACCGGGACTCCTCCCGGCATGGTCCCGATCCCCGCGAACCCGGCCTGGCGGTTCGAAGTCCACGGCATCGAAATCGAGGGCGGCGACGATATCGGCGTCGACGTTCAGTACCCATGGGAAGACTCCCCGCGGCGCTACCACTCCCACCCGGTCGAAATGCCCGCGTTCTTCATCGACCAATACCCGGTGACCAACCAGCAGTTCGCCCGGTTCCTCGGCGCCACCAACTATCATCCCGCCGACGATCACAATTTCCTGCGCGATTGGACGGGCGGCCGCTACCCCGCCGGATGGGACAACAAGCCGGTCACCTGGGTGTCGCTGGAAGACGCGCGCGCCTACGCCAGTTGGGCCGGCAAGCGCCTGCCGCACGAGTGGGAATGGCAATACGCCGCGCAGGGCACAGACCACCGGGTGTATCCCTGGGGCGACGCTGCCTGCGACACGTGCGTCCCCAAGCCCGAGCACGGCCGCGAACTGCGCGCCCCCACCGATGTCGATGCCTTCCCGAAAGGCGCCAGCCCGTACGGCGTGATGGATCTCGCCGGCAACATCTGGCAGTGGACCGACGAATATCGGGACGAGCACACGCGCGCCGCCATCCTACGCGGCGGCGGCTACTACCGCCCGGCCGGCAGCCGCTGGTATTTCCCCAGCGCCTACAAACTCAACGAGCACGGTAAGTACCTGCTGATGGCGCCTTCCAAAGACCGCGCCGGCACGCTCGGGTTCCGCTGCGTGAAGGACGCGCAGTGAGCGCAATGTTGGTTGGCGAGGAGTGGGTCCAGGGGGACCCGCTGGGTCGGGAGCGCTTCCACGATAGGTTAGTGACTCAAACATAAAATAATCTCCAACCAACTGACACAAAGCCACTTACATGCGACCTGGGCCCCTTTCGAAGCCCCTCCCGCGAGGGGTCGTGTGTCATCCTGAAGAAGGGGTGCGCTCCGCCCTCCCCGCGAGGAGTCCAACTCGGATCGCTGAGTGCATGGGCGGGATTATGTCACAGATTCGAGACAACCGAACTCG
>JADGNT010000144.1 GCA_017883345.1 Candidatus Solibacter sp.
AGATCGGCCTGCAGGGCGCGCGCAGCGCCATCCGGCCCCAACTGGACCTGGTCGGCGTCATGCAGAACAACGGACTCGCCGGCCAGGCGAGCCCGTTTGTCGTCTTTCAGGACCCCGGCTTCATCGGCGGTTACGGCGGCGTGCTGGACCAGATTTTCACGCGCAAATACCCCACCTACGGCGTCGGATTGCAGATGACGCTCCCCCTCCGCAACCGGGTCGCGGAAGCCGACCTGGCGCGCGACGAACTGCAAGTGAAACAGTCGGAGATCCGCTTACGCCAGTTGCAGAATCAGGCGCGCCTGGAAGTGGAAGACGCCCTGATCGCCATGCGCCGCGCCCGCTCCAGCTACGAGGCGGCCTCCGAGGCAAGCCGTTTGCAGGTAGAATCGCTCTCCGCCGAGCAGGCCAAGTTCGAAGTCGGATCTTCCACCAGTTTCTTCGTGATCCAATACGAGAGCCTGCTGGCGCAAGCCCGTTCCACCGAAGTCGCCGCCCGCAGCTCCTACGTGAAAGCCAAGGCGGCGTTACAAAGGGCAATGGGCACGATCCTGGACGAAAACCACATCAGCGTGGAAGCCGCGATTAAGGGGAAGTAGTTTTCGTCCGGCGCCCGCCGGGATTCAGCCTGCCGTTGGCCTCACGGCGCGCGATACACGTCGCGCCATCCACCGGTGGGCAGCGCCACCCCGATCACCGTGCCTACAAGCGCTCCCAGCGGCGACAACACCGCCTTGCCGGCATCCGGAAACATGATACCGGGACCCGACTTTGCATCCACGCCAGCCCCAACGGCCAGCCCGGCACCCGTCCCAATCGCCAGCCCGATGAGCGTGTTGCGCCCGCGATGCCCAGGTTTCTTCAGTTCGACGCGCCGGATGTCCTGCCGGGAGAGCGTCTCCTGGCTGGCCGCCGCGTTGATCGCCAGTGACTCGGGAGTCACGCGCTGCACGAACCCGAGCTGGGTCCTCCCGGTCGCAAGGGTGACCCGGATCTCCGATCCCGGGACAAGTTGGTTTAGGTTGGCCCAATTCGCAATGGGCTTGGCCTGTTGGGCCGCCACGGTCGCCGCGAGGGCCGCGGCCAGTAGGGCCGGCAAGACGATGTGCCTCAATCTTCTGGTCATGGCAAGGACTTTAAGACCCGAAACTCCCCGTGCATACTCCGATAAGAATCATATACCGCATACGCCGCGATTTCACCTGTCTGGATTGCGGCGGGCCCCCGCCGGGAGCCCACCCTGCTTGCGTTCGAGTTACTGCTTCGCCACCTCCGCCGCCACGCCCTTCAGCGTGTAGCTGAAACTCCGCGCCTCGCCCGACGGAAGCCGGTACGGCGTCATCGGGTACGCGTTCGGACTCCAGCTATCGATGCCGCCGGCGCCCATCTGCGCGCCGTCCAGATTCAAATACGTCTCGGGATGCCGCTTCATCTGGAACGTGTACCCGGCGCGCTCCATATCGGTCTTCGTGTAGTGCCGCGCCGTGACGTTCAGCGGCGCGCCGCCCGTCGCCACGATCCCGACTCCCGCCGCGTTGGTCAGCTTCACCCAGCGGACATCGGTCTTATTCCCGTTCTCCTGCGGGCGCATGTACTCCACCCACTCCTTGTCCACCGTGCTCTGGTACACACCGATGCGTTCGAACGCGCGGTCGATCAGCGTCTCTTTCGGACCGCGCCCGTACCACGCCAGATTCTCGAACCCCGGCGCCACCACCAACTCCGTCCCGAACCGCGGCATCATGGAGAGCTTCTCCGCGCCCGGCTTATAACTGCACTCTACTTGGACGGTGCCATCTCCGTGGATGGTGTACGTCATGACGTACGCCGCGCCCACCAGCGGCAAACCGGCGCGCACCGCGACCTTCACCGTGGACCCATCCACCTTTTCGACTGTCACTTCCTTTACGTCCCAGCGGGGCCCCGCCTCGCGCCACAGTTCGATGTCCAGGCTCTTGTTAGTGGCTGCTTGCGCGCGGAATACTTTCCATGCGCCGCGATCGTTGTTGGTCGGCGCGCGCCAGAAGTCGGGCACCGGACCGCGCTCCAGCACGGTCACACCCTGATAGCGATACTCCGTGAGCACCCCGGCTTTCTTGTCGAAGCGCACGGAGAACCCCTTGCCGCTGATGGTCGCGGTCTCGTCGCCATCCTTCACCTCCAGCGCCGCCGTCGAAGGCTTGGCTTCCGCTTTCGCTTTGGAGACCGGCAGCGCGAACTGGTCCCACGCGATCTCGTGCCCCAGCGGCGCCCACGACGTCTCGTGCTTGAGCGTGAAGCTGATATTCAGCCAGTACTCCACCCCCGGCTGCGCGTCGATCTTCGGCATCGGGATGGTGAACTCCTTCTCCTCGCGCGGCCCGATGTCGAGCGCCGGCAGCTTGCCGCTAGCCACGGTACGCCCTTCCGCCTTGACTTCCCACGTGCCCTGTGCGAGCTCCTTGGGATTGGTGAAATCGAACCAGTTCTTCACCTTGATCCGCCCGTCCGCCAGGTCCACCGCCGAAACATGCAGATTCCGGTAGACGTACTTGATCGCGTACAGCCCGGGATGAGGCACGCGGTCCGCCGACACCAGCCCGTTGTTGTTGAAGTCGTTGTCGTTGCGGATGCCGGTCTTGTCTTCCCACCATCCGCCATACGCCAGGAACGTGCTCGCCGAAGTATTGGACTTGTACTCGCCCGGAATCGGCAGCCGGATCCCCTGATCCACCCAATCCCACACGAAGGCTCCCTGCGCGTTGGTGCCCGAATAGAAGATATCCCAGTATTCCTTGAGCCCGCCGCTGGAATTCCCCATGGCGTGCGAGTACTCGCAGAGAATCAGCGGCATCTCGGGACGCTCCGCGGCGATTCGTTTCACAGACTCCGGCGTGGGGTACATAAAGGAATTGATATCGGCGTTGCTGCCGCCATGCCTGGTCGTACCCTCGGAGTGGAACGGGCGCGAAGGGTCGCGCTGCTTGGTCCACTGGTAGGCCGCGGCGGCGTTGGGCCCGTCGCCGCTCTCATTGCCCATCGACCAGATCACCACGCTCGCATGATTCTTGTCGCGCTCCACCATACGCTCCACGCGGTCCAGGTACGCGGTCTTCCATTCCGGGTCGTTGGTCAGGCGATTGCGAATGTCGTTGCCGTAATGGTGGCATTCGATGTTGGCCTCGTCCAAGACGTAGATTCCGTAGCGGTCGCACAGATCGTACCACTCCGGCGAATTAGGATAGTGCGACGTGCGCACCGCGTTCACATTAAACTGCTTCATGATCCGGATGTCTTTGATCATGGATTCCACGGGTACGAACTTGGCGGTGAGCTCGCTGTGCTCGTGCCGGTTGACGCCTTTCACCAGGATGGCGCGCCCGTTGATCAGGAAGCGCCCGCCCTTGATCTCCACGCGGCGGAAGCCCACAGACTGCGGGATCACTTCGAGCACATTGCCCGCCGGACCCTTGACGGTCAGCAGCAGCTTATAGAGATACGGATCCTCGGCCGACCACTTCCGCGGATTGGCCGCGGGCACGGCGATCTCCGTAACGGTCTCGCCCTTGCCGCCGATCTCCACCGTGCTGGTCGCTGGCAAACCGTACGCCGCGCCCGCCGCATCGAATAGCGCCGCGGTCACCGTGACCTTCGCCAGCTTTTCCGACGCGTTAGAGAGCGCGCCCTTCACCACCAGCGTGGCGTCGCGATACGCGTCGTCCAGGTTGGTCTTCACCTCGAAATCGCGCAAGTGCTGTTCCGGCGTGGCCCATAGGTAGACGTCGCGGAAGATGCCGCTCATGCGCCACATGTCCTGATCTTCCAGGTAGGCGCCGTCGCCGAAGCGGTACACCTCCACCGCCAGCAGATTGCTCCCCGCCTTCAGGTGCGCAGTGATGTCAAACTCCGCGGGCGTGCGGCTGTCCTCGCTGTAGCCGATCTTGTGGCCGTTGACCCATGCGTAGAAGGCCGAATCCACGCCATCGAAATGCAGCAGGATCTGCCGGCCCTTCCACGCGGGCGGCACCGTGAAGTGCAGGCGGTAGCTGCCCACCGGATTGAACTCGTATGGCGGGGCGGGCGCCTTGGACGCATCCTGCGGAAACGGATAAATGATGTTGGTGTAGATGGGGACGTCGAACCCGTGCATCTGCCAGCTCGCCGGCACCGGCATGTTGCCCCAGGCGGCATCGCTATAGTCCGTCCGGTAAAAATCGATCGGGCGCTCCGACGGGCGCAACGAGCCGTGGAACTTCCAGGTTCCATTCAGAAGCTGGAACCACGGCGATTTGGCGCGATCGGCTGTCCGCGCGAGCTCACTCGTGGGGTACGCCATCATGGTGGCGTGCGGCTTCTCGGTGCCCACATGTACTACGCCCGGGTTGTCCCACTCGGGCCGGACCTGCGCCAACGCTGCCGCGCCAAGCGCGAGGGAGAGAATTGCTATTCGCATAGGATTATCCGCAGAATAACAGAGTGACGTGGAGCGAAGGGCGGCCGATCACCCGCCGCCAGGACAGCCTCGCGCCAAAAACTGGCAGCCAAGGTTAGCTTCAGTTTCGCAGGCTCGTCGCGGCGTGTCACCGCCCGCGGCTCAACCGTCCACATCGCCCGGCATGACGTTATCGACATAGCACCAGATCCAAGCCTCGCCTGGTTCGATGGAGCGGACCAGGGGGTGTTTCGTCGCGTGGAAGTGCTTGGTGGCGTGCTTGTTCTTGGAGGAGTCACAACATCCCACATGCCCGCACGATAGACAGAGTCGGAGGTGCACCCAGGTGTCGCCCGTTTTAAGGCAGTCCTCGCAGCCCTTCTTAGCGGTATGCCTTATCTTGATCTGATCGAGATGCGTGCAGGGTTCGGGCATGTTCAGGTCTCCAACTTCGCGCGGTCCCATTTAGCAAGACGCGCTCCCACATCATACGTGCTCTCCAAGAACTCGTATAGAGTTTCCTCTGGCGATTCCGCACCGCGGACGTCATCGTACCGCAGAATGAACTCAGAGAACTGCCTGTTCCAACTCGCGCTCTTGGGGTGTACAGGCTGCGTTTCCATGCCTGGAGGTTGAGGCACCGTATACGAATAAAATGCCGGATCCACGCCGCCTCCGCCAGGCCAAAAGCCGGCGCTCGATACTTCGTCCGAATAAGCCGGGCCGCTGATTACACCTTTGCGCGCCGGCGCGGGCCGCCCGGAAAAACGTGTACACGCCAGGTCAAAACTGCCCCAGAAAAAGTGAACCGGACTGCATTTCCCCGTGAACTTCGCGCGGAACCGCTCGAGCACCTTGGCGCTGGAGACGAGAATTTTCCAAAAACGACTCGCGTACTGGGGGTCGTAGGAGCAGTTGGCGAAGTCCCGGTCGAACGGAACGCCGTCCGCAACCTCCTGCGGCTTGAGATTGATCCGCACCGCGATGCCCAGCGATTCCAGCGCCTCGAATATTCCGCTGTGAAAGCCGGCAACTGACTCGGCTCGCAATGGCCGCGATGCGCTGGGGCCTTCGCTGGTGGAGATGTTCAGCTCATGCTTCTGAAAGTCAAACTGAATTTCGAAGACGCCTGGCGCGTACGGTATCGGTCCCGTTGTCAGCCCACGGGAGTTGACATATAGCGCGACGTGCCACCAATGATTCATGGGCGGAGAGAGGGCCATGCGGACCTTGCCGACGATCTGCGTCCACATGTGCAGGGTGCGGTAGGTATCCTGCCATTCGTTTAGCGGCAGGGCTGGCCAGCGCTCCGAGTGACTCATACGTTCCGTGTCGCCAGTTTACCTCAAGAGTAGTTAACCTCGCCGTTGCACCCGTGCGTTGTGGTACTTAATCATACGGTCCGTCCGCGACGAACGCCCGCGGTAGCAGTAGCGGCTTGGTATATACTGATGGGAACCTGGGATGCGCAAATGAATCCTGAGTAATGTCACCTGATGGCGGTCCTGGTCGAGTTTCGCGGTGTAACTTACCAAATCGGCGGCCGTGAGATTCTCCACGGAATCGATCTGTGCGTCGAAGAGAGCGAAACGGTGGCGCTGCTGGGGCGGAGCGGCTCGGGGAAGACCACTTTGCTCAAGATGGTAAACCGGCTGGTCGAGCCCACGGGTGGCGAAGTGCGGTTCGAAGGCAAGCCCGTCACAGACTGGGACCCGATTCGCCTGCGGCGACGTATAGGCTATGTGATCCAGGAGGGCGGGCTTTTCCCGCACGCGACCGTGGCTGAGAACGTCGGGCTTGTTCCTAAGCTGGAAGGCTGGCCGAAGGAACGAATACGAGCCCGCACGATGGAGCTGCTTGACGCCATGGGCCTGCCCGCGCCGGTATATGGATCGCGCCATCCAAGACAGCTTTCCGGCGGCGAAAAGCAGAGGGTTGGCATCGCACGCGCGCTGGCGGCGGATCCGCCGCTGCTGTTGCTCGACGAGCCGTTCGCGGCGCTCGACCCGGTGACGCGGTTTGAGATGCAGCAGCGCTTCGCGCGGTTGCGGCGCTCCTTCGGTAAGACCGCGCTTTTCGTGACCCACGACATTCGCGAAGCGCTCATGCTCGGAACCCGGATCGCGCTGTTGAAGGAAGGGCGGCTCGAAGTTGTGGCGCCGGCGGATGAGTTTGTTCAGGCGCGAACGCCAGAGGCGACGGCGTTCCTGGCGACACTGGGAGAAGGGACACTCGACGAATCCCATGCTGCCGGCTGAGATCGTCAGATTGTCGGCCGAACATCTGTGGCTCGTCGCCATAGCGGTGTTCGCCGCGGTGGTCATCGCCGCGCCCTCGGCGGTGATCCTGACGCGGCGCGCGCGGCTGCGCCGCTGGACCCTGGGCGTGGTGAACGTCGTCCAAACCGTGCCAAGCCTGGCGGTTTTTGGTTTTCTCCTGCCGCTCCCGTTTCTAGGCGTAGGGAAGTCGACGGCGATTGTCGCGCTCATCTTGTACGCTCTTCTGCCGATTCTCCGAAATATGGTAGTCGGCATTCTGGGCGTAGACGCAGGGATACGCGAATCGGCCGTCGCCATGGGGATGACGGGCCGTCAGATTCTGTGGGGGGTGGAACTGCCGCTGGCATTTCCGACTATCCTCGCCGGGATTCGCATTGCGACCGTGACCACGATTGGAACGGCCACCATCGCGGCCGCGATCGGCGGCGGTGGGTTGGGGACCTTCGTTTTCCGCGGCATCGCAATGGCCGACACGAAGACGATTCTGGCCGGCGCCGTGCCGGCCGCGCTGATGGCGATCGCGGCAGACGAGGCGCTCGGATGGATCGAACGGCGATTCTCGTCCTGATTGCCTCGCTCGCGGCCGGATGTTCGTCCCAGCCGCGCGTGGTAGTCGGGTCGAAGAATTTCACGGAACAGGTGCTGCTCGGGGAGATCGTGGCGCGCCATATCGAACGGCGTCTCGGCTTCGAAGTGGACCGAAAACTCAACCTCGGAGGTACGCTGCTGGCTCACGAATCGTTAAAAGGTGGTTCCATCGACCTGTATCCCGAATACACAGGGACCGCGCTCACGGCCGTGTTGAAGCAGCAGGCCGTCAAGGACGCAAAGGCTGCGCTCGAGCGCGTCCGGGAGGGCTATCGGCCATGGGGGATCGAGTGGCTCCCTCCGCTCGGGTTCAACAACAGCTTTGCGATGGTGGTACGTGCCGACAGCGCCCGCGAGCAAGGCTTGCGCACACTGAGCGACGCGGCACGGCGGCCCAGGCCGTGGCGGCTGGGCGTCGGATATGAGTTCACCCAGCGGCCCGACGGCCTGAGCGGGCTGGTCCAAACCTACGGGTTGCGCCTAGACGGGCAACCGGTGGCGATGGATCTGGGACTGCTCTACCCGGCCCTTCAGGCGAACAGGATCGAGATGGGCGCCGCGAATGCAACGGATGGAATGCTGGCGCGTCCCGAGTTCGTCGTCCTCGAGGATGACAAACGCTATTTCCCGCCGTACGAGTGCGCCATCGTCGTTCGACAGGATACCCTCGCACGATATCCCCGGTTAAGGGCGGTGCTGGCAGAGCTCTCGGGCCGCATTTCGGACTCGACTATGCGCCGCATGAACGGAGCGGTGGACGTCGGCCACCGGCCCGAGACGGAGGTTGCCCGCGATTTTCTGAACGAGTGGAAGTGAGTGAATCACCATGGCGACACAAGCGCTTCCCATCGAAGAACTGGGCCGAGTACCCGGGGTAGCACGCAAAGGGCCGGAATCCGGCAAACGGCGCGAACTCTCCGGGTCGATGCCGACCGCGAAAAAGTTGTCCACGCCGCGCGAGGCAGCTCCTTCTTGCACATGTCCACCACGTGCGCATACTCTGCCGTCCTGCGAGGGCCGGCGTGACCCCGGAAAACCTTGCACGGCCCGCACGATTCCTGCCTGCGTGGCATGATTTCAAATCTGATTCGAGTCTCTGGTACCCACGGGACCGGAGGTGACTGCACCGCGGAAGCGCGCGGAACGCATCCCCGGTGGGTCAGTGTATCCGCACCGTGGCCAGCACGAAATCGCGCAGGTGTGACGCTGCTGTCATGGCCTCCGCGGCTTCTTCCGGCCGGACCTCTTGTGGGAGGTCGTCAGGGTACCGGCTCTCGATGTAGTATCGTTTGAGGAACACGGCGTCATCCACGAGCCGTTGGAAGGAATCGTCGAGTGCAATGCAGTCTTCGAGCAGCACGTCGAGGTGATGAATTCGCTTCGGTGGTTGCCTGCAAAGCAGAAGATACCCCTTCAAATACTTCTCAGCCACTTGCTGGCAAAGGAAACAGATGGTGGCCGCCGGACCTCCGTGTTCAGCGAGGATCGATGCAGCGGTGAGGTCCTCTTCAGCCTTCAGGCGCCACGTCTCGAACGTTGTCACATCGTAATCTGGCGTCATGGGCGCTGATAGACAACCTGACCAGTCGACAGAATCTCCCGGATGAAAGGACCGTTGCGACGCAGCCGCTCCTCCACTTCCTCAGGGGTCAACACTAACAAATCGTACGGCACGCCAGAGCCGAACAGTTGCCGGGTAAGGCGAACCTCGCGCTCTCGGCGCGGGAGCGTCGAGCGGCTGATCACCAGCAGATCGATGTCGCTGCTTTCTGTAGCCGTTCCGCTGGCGTAAGAACCGAAAAGAATAATCTTCTCCGGCCGTTCCGCCTCCACGATCCGGGCTGTTAACTGCGCGATCTCTTCGTGATACATGTTGCCGCGCGAAATTCTCACGCGTGCCCCAGTATACAACGACAGTGCTTGCGCTTCGGCCGCCACCCCGCGCCGTATGATACAGTGCAACCTCAGAATCGAGTTCCGATATGAGTTCCTCCCGCTTCAACCGCCGCCAGTTCTTCAAGACCGCCGCTCTCGGCGCGACCGC
>JADGNT010000882.1 GCA_017883345.1 Candidatus Solibacter sp.
GACGGTCCCGGCGGAAGCGGTTACCGCCGACGAACTCATCGGCGCATACAAACAGTTGATCGAGCAGGCGCACGCCCATGGCGTGCAGGTGATCGGGTGCACGCTGACGCCGTATGAAGGGGCCACCTACTATCGGGAGAATGGCGAGGCCGTCCGCGCGGCGGTGAATTCGTGGATCCGCACCAGCGGCGCGTTCGACGCGGTGGCGGATTTCGAGGCGGCCACACGCGACGCGGGCAATGCCAAGCGGATCCGCGCGGAGTTCGATCCGGGCGATCACCTGCACCCCAATGACGCCGGGTATCAGGCGATGGCCGATGCCATCGATCTCGGGATCTTCACCCGCAAGCGGTAGCTGCTGGGGCCCGCCGAATGCAACGCTCCCGACCCAGAGGGTACCCCGGTCGCGGCTCCGATCGGAGCCGCGACCGTCAGGGAGCGCTTGCTTCGAAATGCGAGACCGTATCTGTGAAACGGCGTGCTTGCCTATCGCAGCCCGCGCCCGCTCACCAGATAGACCGCGAAGCTGCCGAGCCAGTGCCCGCCTTCGTAGTGCTCGCTCCTGATGCTTTCGAGGCCCGCCGCTTTGAGTTTGCCGGCGAGCGCGGTCAACGGCTTGCGGCGCGCGTCGGCGGCGGGAAGCTTCGAGACGATGCCTTCCAGCATCCACGCGCGGCTCAGGTTCAACCCGGCCAGGTGGTAGGCCTTGCCATCGGTCACGTCGCTGACCAACGTTGGCTCCAGATCCACGCGCGGCAGAAACGCGGTGAACCACCTGGCGAATTCGGCGGGCAGCAGAATCCGGCGCACCGCGTCGGCTTCGGCCAGGCAGGGAGAGAGGAAGTCTTCGCCCGAAGGTTCGTAGGCAAGCGGGCAATTCCGGTCCTTCAGGTAGTAGTCCCGCGCGCGCGATTCCACTACCCTGCCGAACTCCGTGTTGCCGGTGACGCGGGCGTAATCCAGCATCAAGCCCATGGAGAAAGCGGTGTTGTTGTGCTCGCCGGTGCGGATGGGGTGCTGCAATTTCGGCAGCCACTCGGCGATGCGCGCGGTGACCGCCTGTTCCAAGGGGCGCAGCGCGGCGGACCACTGGCGCGCCTCCGGGTCGTCGAATTCCTTCAACTCGGCGGCCAGTTGCAGCAGCCAGGCCAGGCCGTAGGGGCGCTCGAAGGTATTGCGGCCACTGGCGTTGAGATAGATTACTTCCTGCGCGATGTTGGCGGGCGTGAGGCTGCGCGCCACGGCGCGGCGCGCTTCGGCCGCGAACGGCGCTTGCGGAAACAGGCGCGCCAGGCGGACCAGCAGCCAGTGGCCGTGGACCGAAGAATGCCAGTCGTAGCAGCCGTAGAACGCCGGGGTCAGTTCGCGCGGCGGCTTCACATCGGCATCGGAGTTCAAGGAATGCGCGATCTTGTTGGGGTACGGTTTGTGGACGCAGTCGAGCGCCAGAGCGGCGAAGCGCGCCGCCTGCGTCTGGTCGAAATCGGAATTCGCCATGAGGCCTCCACATACGACAACGGCGAGAGTCAGGAGCCGGAGCATGATTGTATGTTAGCGGGTGGAGCGCCACGTGCGTCGGAAGAGCCGATGCTAACATTTTGCTTGCGAAGTTGCTATCGTTTTGCTAGAATCTGATTGGTGAACGTGATCAGCAAGCGCGGGCTCCTCGAGAAAGCATCCAAGTATCCCGATGCCACAGTTGCAGTCCAAGACTGGTTTGATGCGGCGCGCGCGGCGAATTGGCGCAACCTCGAAGAGGTCCGCCGGACCTACCCGGCCACCGACATGGTCGGCGCGTTGGCCGTTTTCGACATCAAAGGCAACAGCTACCGCCTCATTGCGCGAATGGCCTTCCCATACCGGCGAATCTACATCAAAGAATTCCTGACTCACGCCGAATACGACAAAGGAGCATGGAAGAAATGGCTACGCTAACCGAAACCGTCTACGGCAAACTGCTTTCCCAAACCCGGCCCCGTGTAATTAAGACCGAAGCCGAAAATGAACGTGCGCTCGCGGAGGTGGAAGCTCTCGATACCCTGGGGCGCCCGCTGACCAGCGAAGAAGAAGCGCTCGCCGAACTGCTCACCATGCTGATCGTTCAGTTCGAAGATGTCCACTACCCCTTCGGGCACGCTTCTCCCCTCGACGCGCTGCGCGATTTCATGGAGGTGCGCAACCTCCGCCAACGGGATCTGATCCCTATCTTTGGAGCGAGCAGCGTGGTCTCGAACGTACTGAGCGGCAAGCGCTCCATCAGCAAGGCCCACGCGCGCAAACTGGCGGAGTTCTTTCACGTCCCCGTGAGCTTGTTCATTTGACCCCACCACCGGCGATAGCCGGTTCCGGCCCCCCATTCCATCATTCGCGCGTCAGTTCGAACCCGCGCTCGGGAATGCTGCAGTGGAGCGTCTCCGCCTCATGCCCATGCAGGCGGAAGATCTGCACCACCAGCCCGCAGACGCTCTCGTATCCCCGCTCAAAAAACACCAGGATGGACGGACCGGCGCCGCTGAGGGCGCAGCCC
>JADGNT010000883.1 GCA_017883345.1 Candidatus Solibacter sp.
CACATTCGCGATCAGGCCGCTGCCATGCACGAATTCGCCCGCATCCTGGCGCCGGGCGGCACGCTCCTGCTCACCGACTTTCACCCCGCCGCCGCCGCGTGCAGGCTGCCCGCGACATGGGCCTCCGCTCGCTCTCCTTCTTAGCGGCCGACTTGAGTTCGAGCGCGTTCAACCGCCCGGTGGAATGGCCCGCGGAACGGCAGTCCAGCGTAGCGCCCGAGCTCGCGGAACTGGACTGCGAGATGGCATCGCTGATCGCGGGTTACCCTGCCGATGGGTTCATTCTGGAAGCTCCCCAAAAGCTGCGCCGCATTGTGGCGCACTTCCGCGCCCACTACGGACTTGCGCCGCACATTGCGCCGCGCTGCAACGCGCCGTGGGTCTCCGCGGTAGTAGAGTCCAACGGCGATGTCCGCCCCTGCTTCTTTCATGCGGCAATCGGAAACACGGCGGGCACCACGCTGGGCGCGGTGCTGAACGGGCCCCAGGCGATCGCGTTCCGGGAAAGTCTTCGCGTCGCCGACAATCCAATCTGCCAACGGTGCGTATGCTCGCTCTATGTGGAGACACAGGAACCAACGCAGTAACTGTTCAGGTGGTCTGGCGTTTCGTGGGGGCGAGGATCTCGATTGCCGGAAAATAGCTGCGATAGCGCGCAGCATCGCGCGTGAGCAGGGCAAGGTGTCCGATGGCGGCGTGCGCGCCAATGTAGAAATCCGGCAGAGGCGAGGTCCGCGAGCCCCCGCGGCGGCGGTATAGCAGGAAGCTCTTCCCAGCCAGAAAACCGGCCTCCCAGGGAAGCGCTTCGCGCCGATATAAAGTCGCGGGAAGCACCGCGTCCAGCGCTTCGATTGTGGTGTAGCCGATAGACACTTCGGCGTAAATGATCGGATTGATAATCAGTGTCGTGTGCTCGGCGGCTTCGGCGAGTGCGCGCGCGGACCAATCCCCCCAGCGCGGATCGTTGGTGGCGATGTCAAGCAGGACGTTGCTGTCCACGAGCACGCCACGGCAGGCGCTCAGGCGGGCCTGCAAGCCGATAATTGCCTGTGTCACTTGCGTCGCGTTCTAGCGCGGGTTTCGCCCCGGGTAAGCGCCAGAATCTCGTCCGTGCTCATGCGGGTGTCCGCGGTGCCGCGAAGCGCCTCCAAGGCCAGGCGTCCCCGGACGCTTTCACCGGGCGGGCGCCGTGCCTTGCGAATGCGGGCGTGATCCCCGGCCAACTCGAACTCGACTTTCGTATGCGGCAGAAGGCCCAGCCGGTTGCGAATCTCCTGCGGGATGGTGACTTGCCCTTTGGTGGTGATCTGCATGGTAATACTCCTACCAGTAAGTGTAATTCCACAACGACCTGGTCCGCAACTGTGTGCGCGGCAAGGCCGGCCGGACGCGGCGCCGCACTTCTTACCCCACCTTCACCGGCGCCCGATGAAGCAGAGTCGCCACTGTTCGATCATCCGTAAAGAAGTTCGGCAATGGCGGCTGACTCATGGGTTTCCTTCCGGCGGGATCGGAATTTCGGACAACAGGCGAATCGCATCCTCGAGCGCACGGTAGCGCAGGCGCCAGGCGGGCAGACCGGCCAAGCTGTGAATCGTCTTCTCATGCGTGGCATTGACCTCGGCGCCGTAGCTCGGCATGTCGGCGAGCAGCGACGCCACGACGTCGGCGGAGCGCACGCGCTCGAGCCGCGCGGGGCCGTCGCTCTGGCGATCGAGAAACACCAGACAGCGAATGGGGCAGCGGCCCGCGGTGCGAACCTCCGGAAAGAGATTGGTCGGGACTTCGATGGACAGCTTGCCGTTGGGGTGCGCGCTCGCCAGATAGCTTTCGAGTTCGGGGAAGTGCCGCGCAACGTCGTGGCGGAAGCGGACCTGGTGCGGCTTGCCGATGGCCATGCGGTCCTCGGAGCCCACCAGCAGCCACGTACAATCGTCGGCCACATAAGTGAACCCGGCGCGCGCGCAGGCGAACGAAAGCGTACTCTTGCCGGCGCCGGACTTACCGCAGATCAGGATGCCGGCGCCGTTAGAGGCCACGCACGCCGCATGCAGCGAGACCAGGTAGCGCTGGGTCAGCAGCATGTAGGCCATGGATTCGAGGAAGAACCAGCGCAGCCAGGCGCGATCGGCCGCGGTAGCCTCCGACAGGTGGAAGCTCGCCGACAGGGTGAGGCTGTCGCCCGTGGCGAAATTGTGCGCATCGGAAACGAAGGAGAGGAGGTGGCGCTGCTTGCGAAACCTGGGCTCCGCGGCAAGTTCGCCTTCGGGTTCCACTACCACGCGAAACTCCATGGGAGGCGTATCGAACGCGCGGTCGAAGGGCGCCCAGGATTCCGCCGCCGCTTGCAGCACGTGTGGCGAATTGGTGGCGATGTGCAGCGGAAATCCGGCCGGATGAAACGTGCCGGAGAGCGCAAGGTCGAAATCGCAAAGCAGCGGGTCAATACGTTTCGTCCGCACGGCTTCCTGCGACTGCATAAACTCTGGATACCACGCATTTCAGGGTAACAGGAGTAAAA
>JADGNT010000884.1 GCA_017883345.1 Candidatus Solibacter sp.
TTTGTCGGCTTGATCATGCTGATCGGCATCGTGGAGAAGAACGCCATCATGCAGATCGATTTCGCCCTGGATGCCGAACGCGAGCAAAACCTGACCGCCGAGCGCGCCATCTATCAAGGCTGCCTGATCCGCTTCCGCCCGATCATGATGACCACCATGGCGGCGCTCTTGGGCGCGGTGCCGATCGCACTCGGCTACGGCGCGGGCGGCGAGGCGCGCCAACCGCTGGGCCTGGTGGTGGTCGGCGGACTGCTGTTCTCCCAGTTGGTGACCCTCTACCTCACGCCGGTCTTCTACATCTACATGTCGGCGGCACAGGATCGCGTAAACGCCTGGAGGCACCGGGGCAAGAAGAGCACGCTGCCTCGCGAAGCGCCGGTGGCGGGGTAGCGTAGCCTTTTAGGCTGCCACGCCGGCGTCCTGGCCGGCGTTCTTCGAAGCACGCCGGTACGAGTACCGGCACCCGCACGGCAGAGCGCGGCTGACCTGCCGACCTTATTCTTCATCCTCCCCGGCGGGTTCACCAACAGCTCGCCGGCTGGCATGACGCACATAGAGAACGTAAACCCGCTTCTCTTTGCTTTCGACCGTGAACACAATGCGATGAGATTTGAACACCAGTTGCCGGAGGTCCTCGTCGAGGTATTCCCGCTCACGCGCGAACGCACAACGTTCCGGGAACCTTTCCAAGGTATCAACCTGGCCGTAGAGTGCCTGAAGCCATCGCGCCGCATTCAGTGGGGACCGTTCGTGAATGTATGCGAAGGATTCTCGAATTTCGGCTTGCGCCTCGGGGGTGACAATAACCCGATATTTCACTTCAGCGAGATGCCGTGCCCTTTGGCGAGAGTCTCAAGGAATTCTCGCATCGGCCGTCCTTCTCCACGCTTTGCTTGTTCCAGTCCGCGGCTGATGCCGCGGATGCTGTCCAACAACTCGTGGTCGTCCAGGAGCTTTTGATACGCTTCGGCGCTCTGTACAACCACCTCCGCTTCTCCGTTCACTGTGAGAATGGCCGGCTTACCAGACTCCTTCAGCTTGCGGATGTGGTCCTTGGCGTTACGTTGAAAATCGCTCAGAGAATGGATGTTGGCGAGGTCGAGGGCCATGATTGATATTTACATGAAATTGCATGTTTCCGCAAGGCCGTTCATAATGGCGAGCGGCAAGCGGAGACCAGGCGAAAGATGGTCGCACCAACGTGGGACAGACGCTTTCGTCCGTCAACACGGCGGTCCCAGCGTTTCTTTTCACAGCTTCTCGACTTGGCCCGCAGCGTCAGTCGCTGATTTCGATCTTGGGGCCTTCGTCCTTGGCCACTTCTTCCAGGCGCGCGATGGCGTTGCGCGCCAGTTCGAGGAAGGGCTCGCCCTTGCCCTTGCGCTGCACGATGGGCTCGCCCGTGTCGCCGCCGATGCGCACCTCGGGATCGAGCGGGAGTTCGCCGAGGAAGTGGACCTGCATCTCGTGCGCCGTGCGCCGCCCGCCGCCGTGGCTGAACACGTCGATGCGCTCCGCACAGTGCGGGCAGGTCAGATAGCTCATGTTCTCGACAATCCCGAGAACCGGCACCTTCACCTGGTGGAACATCATGACCGCCTTGCGGGCATCTTCCAGCGAGACATCCGAGGGCGTGGTGACCACGATCGCGCCCGTCACCGGCGCGCTCTGGATCAGCGAAAGCTGCACGTCGCCGGTTCCCGGCGGCAGGTCGATCACCAGGTAATCCAGTTCGCCCCAATCGACGCCGCGCAGGAACTGCTGGATCACCGAGTGCAGCATGGGACCGCGCCACACCAGCGGCTTATCGCCGGGGCTCAGAAAGCCCATCGACATGAGCTTGACGCCGTATTGCTCGAGCGGCTGGATGCGGTCGCCGAAGGCCATCGGCGTCTGGTTGATCCCCATCATGAGCGGCACGTTGGGGCCGTAGACGTCGGCATCCATGAGACCGGTCTTGTGGCCTAACGCCGCGAGGCCCACCGCCAGGTTGACGGCGACCGTGGTTTTGCCCACGCCGCCTTTCCCCGATCCGACGGCGATCAGCTTCTTGACACCGGGAATCGGCAGTTTGGGCATCTGGCCCGGCTGATTGGGAGACATGTGTCCTATGGTAACAGGCTACTCCCAGGAGCGGTCTTTTAGGGGGTGCGCCGGGGTGCTTAAACGTTTTCGGGAAAACTGGCCATGAATACGCCGCAAACCGGGGACTGACATGAATTTGCGGCGCAGTTTGCCGGGAATTCGCTGTCTGACCCCGGTTTGCCTGGCAGGATACGCCCCGTTTTCGTCGTGTGCCCCGGCTTTACCTGTAAACTCCATAGGCAGTTGTTGTCTCACGCGTCTCAAATTCGCACAGTCGAGACCGTGACATTATGACAACAGACGCGTCCAATTTCACAGACAGGCTAGCAGGCGGCGGGAAAAGACGTTACGTGAGTTATGGCTCAGGATGCAGCCGGTACCGTAGGCGCCCGAGTGAGTCCACAAGTTGATTCATTAATTCGGGCGGCCCAGGCC
>JADGNT010000885.1 GCA_017883345.1 Candidatus Solibacter sp.
ATCTCGATGTTGTAGCTGCCCGGACGCAGGTGCATCGACTTGTTCTGATGCGTCGTGCCCGCGTAGGCGCCATTGATGAACACCCCGGCGTCCTTCACCTTGGTGTCCAGCTTGATTTCGCCGGCGTTGGGATTGGCGAAGTAACCGCCATACGCCGGACCCCAATAAGGCCGGTAAAAACCGCCATAATACGGACGGCCCACCACCACGAACCCGCGGACGGCGGCCGGCGCGGCGACCGGCGCCAGCGTCATCAGTGAAGCGGCCAGAATCAGCAATCCCTTTTTCATTTTCGATACCTCTGCCTGGTTATGTGCAATCACCTGGCCACAACGCAAGTCCTTTTATTTTCAGTGAGTTGGCCGAATACCCAGGGGCCCCGATTGGCCGCAGTCCACCGGATTGGCCGATATCGGCCACCGGGGGGCGGCAGCCTGGCATAAGATGGAGCAAGTCACTCATGAAACATTACGTGAAGCGTCTGATTCTCCTCCTGGCGGCCGCGTCCGCCGCTTTCGCCTTCCAGGCCGCCGGCGCCCCTGAAGCCGCGCGCTGGCAGCAGCAGGCCGGCCATGTCACGATCGTCCGCGACGATTGGGGCATCGCGCACGTCTACGGAAAAACCGACGCCGACGCCGTCTTCGGCATCATGTACACCCAGGCCGAGGACGATTTCAATCGGGTCGAGACCAACTACCTCAACGCCATGGGGCGTCTGGCGGAGGCCGAGGGCGAGGCAAAGGTCTACCAGGACCTGCGCATGAAGCTCTTCATCGACCCCGCCGCGCTGAAGAGCCAATACGCCGCCAGTCCGGCGTGGTTGAAGACGCTCATGAACGCCTTCGCCGACGGCCTGAACTACTATCTCTTTAAGCACCCGGAGGTGAAACCGAGGGTCATCCAGCGCTTCGAGCCCTGGATGGCGCTTTCCTTCACCGAGGGCAGCATCGGCGGCGACATCGAGCGCGTGAACCTCAACCAACTCCAGGCGTTCTACGGCAAAGACGCCGGCCGTCAGGCAATCTACCAAGCTCCCGAGGCCCAGCCGGCGGAACCCGGCGGATCGAACGGCATGGCCATCGCGCCATCGAACACCGCCGCGCGCCACGCCCTGCTGCTGATCAATCCCCACACCTCCTTCTTCTTCCGCTCCGAGTTGCAGATGGTGAGCGAGCAAGGGCTGAATGCCTACGGCGCCGTGACGTGGGGCCAGTTTTTCATCTACCAGGGGTTCAACGAACGCACCGGCTGGATGCACACCTCTAGCGGCGTCGATGCGGTGGACGAGTACCTCGAAACCGTGCAGAAGAAGGGCGATCGCTTGTTCTACAAATACGGCAACGAAGAGCGTCCGCTGGTGGCGGCGCAGATCGCCGTGCCGTACCGCGCCGGCAACACGATGGCTGAAAAGAAATTCACCGTCTACCGTACCCATCACGGGCCCATCGTCCGGGAAGCCAACGGCAAGTGGGTCGGCATCCGGCTGATGCAGGAACCTGTGAAGGCGCTGGAGCAATCCTACACGCGCACCAAGACGAAGGACTACAAGGGGTTCCGGCAGACCATGGAACTAAAGGCGAACTCGTCGAACAACACCATTTTCGCCGATGCCGACGGCGACATCGCCTACTTCCACGGCAACTTCATTCCCAAGCGCGACACCAGCTTCGACTGGACCAAGCCGGTGGATGGCAGCAATCCGGCCACGGAGTGGCACGGGCTTCTGTCGGTGGACGAGACGCCGCACCTGCTCAACCCCAAGAGCGGTTGGCTGTACAACAGCAACAACTGGCCATGGTCCGCGGCCGGGCCCAGCAGCCCGAAAAAGGAAGACTATCCCGCTTATGTGGAGACCGGCGGCGAATCCGCGCGCGGGCTGCACGCCATCCGGGTGCTGCGGGACACCAAGGATTTCACGCTCGACTCTCTGCTTGCCGCGGCGTTCGACAGCTTCCTCACGTGGTTTGAAAAGCCGATCCCCACGCTCATCAAGGCCTGGGACCAGACGCCCGGCGCCAATCCTTTGAAGGCGAAACTGGCGCCGCAGATCGACCTCCTGCGCCAATGGGATCTCCGCTGGGCGGTGACCAGTGTCCCCACGTCCCTGGCCGTCTTCTGGGGCGAGGATGTGCGTCGCCGCGTGGGCGCGGGCGGCCGCGGTTCCGGAGCATCTTCCGGAGCACCCCTCGACGACGCCATCGCCAAGGCCCCCGCCGAGCAACTGCTGCAATCGCTCGCGGCGGCGTCCGACCGGCTCGCGGCCGATTTCGGAAGCTGGAAGACGCCGTGGGGCGACATCAATCGCTTCCAGCGCCTCACCGGCGACATCGTCCAGCCGTTCAACGATTCGGGAGCGAGCATTCCCGTTGGCTTCACCTCCGCGCAGTGGGGATCGCTGGCCTCTTTCGCGGCGCGCGCGTACCCGGGCACGAAGAAGTGGTATGGCACCAGCGGCAACAGCTTCGTCGCCGTGGTGGAGTTCGGCGACCGCGTGCTGGCCAGGGCCGTGACGGCCGGC
>JADGNT010000886.1 GCA_017883345.1 Candidatus Solibacter sp.
CGGCGCGGGCAAGAGCACCGCTAATCCGGAAGCCATTGTCGCCTATTCGCCCTCCGATCAGAACGGCCGCGCGGTCGCCTTCGCCGACGGCAGCGTGCAAACGTTGTCGGCGGAGAGATTCCAGGAGGCGGTGCAGCGCGACGCCGCGTTGCCGCGCGCGGGGATTCCGATAAGCCCAGGGATCCCGATTAAGCCAGCGGAGGTGGTGCAAACCGTGGCTGGGGCCGCAATGGAAGCCCCCGCCCAGCCACTACCACAACCTACCGGGCCTACAGCGGTGTTCGCGAACCGTCTCGGACAACCCGCTCTCACTGCCTCACCAGCGCCCGGGACGCGTGTCGATACGCTCACGCCGGGTGGGGCAATAGGCGGAGGCGGAGTCGCTGCGCCACAGGTCAAAGCGACGGCCACGGGCGTGCGGCCAATCCGCATCGAAGTGCCGCGCACCGGCCAGGCGTTCACCTTCACCAAGGTCCTCAACGCCGGCCAGGAGCCGCTGACCGCGAGCTTCTCGGTGATGCGGCTGAGAGTCTATCGTGGTGTGCAGATGGTGGTGCAGGTCTGCGCGTTCGTGCTCGGGTTGATCATGCTGTGGTGGCTGTCGCTACGCGCGGATCGCAGCAACCTGTGGGAAACCATCGCGATCGTGCTGATCCTCTGGTCGGTGTCCAGGCTTCTCACCATGTATCGCCAACTCCACGTCGGGCTTATCGCCGCGGTGCCGGTGCTGTTGCTGTTACTCGTCATTTGGGCGGTGAGGAAATACAGGCAACGCCGCAAACCAGGACCGGAGTCCCACCTGTCCCAACCGCCGCCCCGAATTCCGCCCGCCAGCGGTTCCGCCTCCTCTTCCGCCGCAGCCCTGCTGGTGTTCCTCGCCCTCGGCGCCTCAACCTTCCCGGTGCTCGCGGATGATGCCGCCCCGCCCGCAATCTCGAACACGGTTTCAATCATTTCGGCCACCTACACCGGCACGGTGCGGGATAAGGTCGCGCAGTTCGACGTCGCCATTCAGATCGCGACTACGGCCACCAACCAGATCGTGCCCCTGTTCGGCGAAGACGTCGCCCTCGAGTCCTTTGCGGCGAAAGGGGACGCCAAAGTGGTGCGCGAAGGCCGCACCGTGGGCGTGCTGCTGCCGTCGCGCGGGACTGTCACCCTCCAGCTCAAGCTCATCGCCAAACTCGGCGGGGACGTGACCCGACGGCAGCTCGCCTTCGGCATTCCGCCCGCGCTCTCCAGCCGCGTGAGCGTCGTCATCGACGAAGCGGAGGCGGACGTGGAGTTCCCGACGGCGGTGTCGTTCGAGCGCAGCAGCGCCAACCAGCAGACGCACGTTAACGCGGTCATCGGCGCGGCCGAACGGCTTGAGCTGAACTGGACGCCGCGGGTGAAGCGGGCGGCGGAAATCGTGGCGACGGTCTTTGTGCAGAACACCGCGCTGGTCACAATCGGCGGCGGCGTGATGAACAGCCGGGCGACCCTCGACTACCAGATCAGCCAGGGCGAGCTAAAACAGGTGCGCGTGCAGATCCCCGCCGGCCAGCGCCTGTTGCGCGTGGAGGGCGACGCGATCCGCAGTTGGGAGATCAAAGACGACACGCTGGTGGTGGACTTGCTCAAAGGCGTTTCGCCGGCCTGGAAGCTGACCGTCGAAACCGAGAAGGTCCTGGACAAGCTCCCGGCCACGGCGAAGGTCGAGCTGCCGCACGCGCTGGACGTGAAGCGCGAGACCGGCCTGCTGGCCTTGCGCGCCAACGAGGAGGTTTCCCTCACGGTCGAGAACGCGCAGGAGCTGCAGCGCGTGGATGCCGAGGAGTTTTACCGCGCCGCGCCGGACAAGAAGGACGGCATCCTGAGCGCGTTCCGCTTCCTCAAGACCGATTTCGCGTTGGCTGTCCGCGCCGAGACGGTGCAGCCGCAGATCGAGGCCGTGGTGCGCAACAGCATCCGCATCGGCGCGGAGTCGGTGCAGGTGGCCGCGCAGACCGATTACACTATCAAGCGGGCGGGGGTGTTCGCTCTGCAGTTGGCGCTGCCGGCGGGCTACCGGCTCGAAAGCGTCACGGGCGAGAAGGTGTCGCAGTGGGTCGAGCGCACCGAGAACGGCGCGGCGCTCGTCGAGGTGACCCTCAAAGAGCGCACCATCGGCGCCTACACGCTCAGCCTGGTTCTCGTGCAGAACTACAAGCAGCCGCCGAAGACACTGGCGATCGGCGGCGTGCATCCCCTTGATACGCAGAAGCTCAGCGGCTACATCACGGTCGCCACCGACCTTGGCGTCGCCGCCAAGACCGGGTCCTTCGATGGCCTGACCGAGATTCCCTTCGCGAGCGTGCCGGGCATCCAGACTGTGTTGCAGCGGCCTTTGGCGGGCGAGACGCCTGCCCCACTACAGGGGAGCGCCTTGGCTTACAAGTTCATCGCCGCCACCCCGGGGGCGGAGCCGGCGTGGCGGCTGAGCGTCACGACGGAAGCCGTGGAGCCGTGGGTGCGCACCGAGATCATGAACAC
>JADGNT010000887.1 GCA_017883345.1 Candidatus Solibacter sp.
CGAGATGGAAAGCGATTGGCTGAAGGAGCAAATCAAAACACGCGGCCAACTTCGTCATGAAGTGCTGGCTGAGGACCACGACAGGATCGTGTTGACCGCGTCGCCCACGGAGTTGCGGCGCTACCTGCTGCCGTATGTCGCCGACGACAGATCATTCGGCGAGGAGACCGAGCTGCGGAGAATCAAATGAGAAAAGCAGCCAAACGGAAGGCCGTGCGGCCGGCCCCGGCAATTCACTCTCACGGCGGTGGGAGTGCGGCGGAGCCTGTCTATAGAGACCACCGAGGATCATGCACATGCATCCGATTCGTGAACTCGCAGCCATTATTTTGATCGCCGCCATTTCGGGCGGCTGTTCGATCAAGAGGATCGCGGTGAACAAGCTCGGCAACGCTTTGGCTTCCACCGGCACCACGTTTGAGGGGGACGACGATCCGGACCTGGTCGGCGACGCGCTGCCGTTCGCGCTGAAACTGATGGAGAGCCTGCTGGCCGAATCGCCTCGGCACGCAGGGCTCTTGCTGGCAACCGCGAGCGGATTTACCGGGTATTCGTACGCCTTCGTCGGACAGCGAGCGGACCGCGCCTTCACGGAGAACGTGGAGGAAAGCAACGCGCTGCGCGGACGCTCGCGGCGGCTCTACCTGCGCGCCCACGCTTACGGTATGCGCGCGCTGGAGGTGCGTTACGCGGGCTTCGGCGCCGCGCTGGACAACGATCCAGCGGGCGCCCTGGCCCGTGTTCGCAAACGGGACGTGCCGCTTCTCTACTGGACGGCGGCGGCTCACGGGCTCGCCATCTCGGCTTCCAAAGACGATCCGGAGATGATCGCACAGTTGCCCGTCGTGGAAGCGTTGATCCAGCGTGCGATGGAACTGGATGAAGCCTGGAGGGAAGGCGCGCTGCCGGAGTTCCTGATCAATATCGAAGCGGCGCGCAGCGGAGTGAAGGTCGCGGAACGCCAAGCCCGAATGGGGCGCCACTATGAACAGGCGCTGAAGCTTTCGGGCGGGCGGCGCGCCAGCTTGTTCGTTTCCTACGCCGAGAACTCTTGCATACCGGCGCAGAACCGGGCCCAGTTTCAAGAACTGCTGGAACGCGCGCTGCACATCGACGCCGACCGGCATCCCGAAACGCGGCTAGCCAACCTGATGGCGCAACGCAGGGCGCGTTGGATGTTGGGCCGGACCGATGACTTGTTCCTCGAAGGTTCCGCTCCGGCGGGAAAGGAGAAGTGAGATGTTGCGATTGACGATGAGTATGCTCTTACTCGGATGTCTGACTCCGGCCATGCCGCAGACGGTCATCAAGATGGGGACGCTGGCTCCCGATGGTTCCCCCTGGCACCAGGCTCTGCAGTTGATGGGCGAGCGGTGGCGCAAAATCTCGGCCGGCCAGGTGAAGCTCGTCATATACCCGGGCGGCGTGCTGGGCGATGAGCCGGACATGGTGAACAAGATGCGCATCGGCCAGATTCAAGCGGCCGGGCTCTCCGGCGCGGGCCTCTCCGGCATCGAACCGGGCGTGATGGCTCTGCAGATTCCGATGATGTTCGATTCGTATGAAGAGCTGGACTATGTGCGGGAGCGGGTGGCGCCGCGCCTGGAGAAGATGGTCGAAGCCCGGGGATATGTGGTGCTGAACTGGGGCGACGTAGGATGGGTCCATTTCTTTACCACACGACCAGCCAGCCGCATGGGGGATATGCGCAAAATGAAACTGTTGACCTTGGCCGGGGACAACGACACGCTGGAACTCTGGAAGGCGAACGGGTTCCGGGCCGTGCCGCTGGCCGCGACGGACATACTCACGGGACTCCAGACCGGGCTGGTCGAAGCGGTCCCCAACACGCCGCTGTTTGCCCTGCTCGACCAGAGTTTCGGAATCGCGCGCAACATGATCGACGTGAAGTGGGCTCCGCTGATCGGCGCCACGGTGATCACCCGGCGCATGTGGGATTCGCTTCCCGCCGCCCAGCGGAGCGACATGATGAAGGCCGCGCGTGAGGCCGGCGTGAGCCTGCGCGATGGCATCCGGAAGATGGGAGACGAAGCCATCGTCACCATGCAGAAACGCAGGCTTCAAGTCATCCACGCCGACGCTGCGGCGCTGGCCGAGTGGCGCAGAGAGGCGGAAGGCGTTTATCCGAAGTTGCGGGGCGGCCAGGTTCCCGCCGAGTTGTTCGACGAGGTCCGCAAGCTGCGCGACGAATACCGCGCGACCGCGGTGGGATCGCGAAAATGAGCGCCCTTGCGGTAGGGCCCAATGGTTCCGCAGCCGCGAATGGCGGCGGCTGGAGCGCGCTCGAACGGTGGGTTCCGGCGGCGGCTCTGACGCTGATGGCGCTGCTGCCGATCACCGAAATGGTTTCCCGGCAGTGGAGGCTCGCGGGCATCCCCGGCTCGACCGTGATGGTGCAGCATCTGACGCTTTGGATCGCCTTCATCGGGGCGGCATTGGCGGCTCGCAGCGACCGGCTCCTGGCGCTTTCGGCCAACACTTTTCTTCC
>JADGNT010000888.1 GCA_017883345.1 Candidatus Solibacter sp.
CCTCGTAGCCGATGACGAACAGGTGGACCTAGCACGAAACTACGCTCGCTTTGGCAGGTCTGGGCTGGAATGGCCGTACTCCGAGCGTCAGATCCACTCTTTCGACTTTCTCTTCCCGTCGGCCGGCGGCGAGTCGTACGAAGTCCTGCACGAATGG
This sequence comes from Candidatus Solibacter sp., assembly GCA_017883345.1. GTDB lineage: Bacteria > Acidobacteriota > Terriglobia > Bryobacterales > Bryobacteraceae > Solibacter. Next base: position 158 of record JADGNT010000888.1, read on the forward strand.
ACATTCTTGTACACGGACAAAGGCGAGATGTACTTTGTCCTCGCTATTCTTGGTGTCGAATATGTGATCAACGTGGGAGGGCCGGATGTCGAAGGCTACGGTCTATGGTTGCGGGAGAACGATGACCGGTCCCCCCTGTATCCGGATGGCCTCAGCTTAAGTTAGTAGCTGTATTAACGACGGCAAAGATATGCTTTAAGCTACAGCCTCGGGCGATGGTCTACCCTTGAGACGCGGCACGCGTCATGACGGATTTACCGCCCCATCCGCCGGTCGCACTCGGCGATTCCGTCCTGCGCCAACTTCAGGCGGCGGGCCGTCTCGGGAGTCCGCGGCCTCCAGTTTTTCCAGCGGCTCACGTTCTTCTGGAAAGCCAGTCGAGCCCATCCGTAGTTCCGATTGCCCAGCAGCATCCCGGCGTAGAGCCGGTCGAGATCGGAGGCCGCCTCCATCGCCGCCAGCGTCGGACGCGGCGCGGCGAGCAGGCGGCTCACCAGGGGCTGCCCTCTGGTGATGATGGCGGCGGCCCGATCGCTCTTCCCATCGCGCAGCAGGGCCTCGGCCTCGCGATTCATGGCCGCCAACTGCGCCGTCGTTGGACCGTACCAGTCTTCGGCCGTCGGATCGGATGGCGGCTTTGGCGCTGGAGCGGGCGCGGGGGCGCAGGCGGCCAGGAGCACGGCGAACATCGGGAGGAGCAGGCGCATATCGTTGTCAGGAGTATATGCCGGGCGCCTCGTGGCCCAGGCGCTGCACGTATTCGATGTAGGAACCGGGATACACCACGGGATCGCGCTCCGTACCGCTTTCGCCGCCCAGTTCCAGCACGCGCGAGCCCAGGCCGCGCAGGAACATGCGGTCGTGCGAGACGAAAATCATCGTCCCTTCGAACCCCTTGAGCGCCTCCACCAGCATCTCCTTGGTGGCCAGGTCCAGGTGATTGGTGGGTTCGTCCAGCACCAGGAAGTTCGGCGGGTTGTAGAGCATGCGCGCCATGGCGAGGCGCGATTTCTCGCCGCCGGAGAGCGCGCGGATCTTCTTATCCACGTCGTCGCCCGAAAACTGGAACGCGCCGGCCAGCGTGCGCAGCGAGCCCATGCCATCCTGCGGGAAGTCCTGCTGGAGCTGTTCGATGATGGTCAGATCCCCACCGAGCACCTCGAGCGACTGCTGCGCGAAGTACCCCATATTCAGGCTGGCGCCGAGGCGCACGCTGCCGGAATCGGGCGCGGCCGCGCCGGCGATCATCTTGAGCAGGGTGGTCTTGCCCGCGCCGTTCCGGCCCATCACGGCCCAACGCTCGCCGCGGCGGATGGTGAGGCTGAAGCCCTGGTAGATGACGCGCGAGCCATAACGCTTGTGCAGGTCTTCAATCACGGCGACCTGGTCGCCGGAGCGCGGCGGAACGCGGAACTCGAACTTCACCACCCGGCGTGTCTTGGGCAGCTCGATCTTATCGATCTTATCCAGGGCCTTGATGCGGCTCTGCACTTGCGCGGCTTTGGCGGCGTGGGTCTTGAAGCGCTCGATGAAGCGCTGCTCCTTGGCCAGCATGGCCTGCTGCCGGGCGAACGCCGCCTGCTGATTGTTCTCGCGGATGGTGCGCTCGCGCTCGTAGAAATCGTAGTTGCCGGTGTAGGCGACGATCTCGCCGGAATCGATCTCGGCGATTTTGGAGACGATGCGGTTCATGAACTCGCGGTCGTGCGAGGTCATCAGCAGCGCACCGGGGTAACCCTTGAGGAACTGCTCCAGCCAGATGATGGACTCGATGTCGAGGTGGTTGGTGGGTTCGTCCATGAGCAGCACGTCGGGGCGGCCGAGGAGGACGCGGGCGAGGGCGACGCGCATCTTCCAGCCGCCGGAGAGCGCGCCGACGTCGCGATCGATCTGGTCGTCCTTGAAGCCGAGCCCGTGCAGCACCTCGCGCGCCTGCGCCTCAAGCTGGTAGCCGCCGAGATGTTCGTAGGCCTCCTGCACCTCGCCGAAGCGCGCGATGATGCGGTCCATGCCGCCGGCCCGATCGGGATCTTCCATGGCGCGATGGAGGCCCTCCAACTCGTGGTGCAGATCGCCGACCCGGCCGCTGCCGGCGATGGCCTCATCGAGCACGGAACGGCCCGTCATCTCTTCCACGTCCTGGCGGAAATAGCCGATGGTGAGCTTCTTGGGAACCGAGACATCCCCCTCGTCGGGGACTTCCTCGCCGACCACCATGCGGAAGAGGGTAGTCTTGCCGGCGCCGTTGGGGCCGACCAATCCGACCTTTTCACCGGGGTTCAACTGAAAGGAAGCGTCAACGAAAATCAACTGCTTGCCGTACTGCTTGTGGATTCCGGAGAAAGAAATCAT
>JADGNT010000889.1 GCA_017883345.1 Candidatus Solibacter sp.
CCGCCGCCGATCTCTCCGCGGCCTGCCTTCATTCTGGCGCCGGGCTGGTTCGAACGCCGTTGCCGGAGGCAAGCCGCCCCGGCGAACCGCTTCCCATCTGGCTCGCCGTGCTGTTCGCCACCTCGTGTGAGGCCCAACGCAACGGCGAAAACCACGCTGTGCGCTGGAATTGGGTTTCGGGCCGCGCCCTCTATACCAACGCGGGCGGGGACGCCGAACATATCGAACCCCTGGGTGTGAATCTGATGGGCGGCCATACCATGGCTGTATACTGGATGCCAGGCGAAACGGCTTACACTGTGGAAGTCTACCGGCAGACGGAATTGTGTGCCTGATTTCGAGCAGGATGGCTCCTCGGAGGGCCGACCATGACGAATCGAAGACCGCAACAGCCAACAGAAAAAGCGTCGCGCCAGTCGCGCGGCGCCAACATCGCTAGCGCCAAGACTGTCGATGTCTGCGAATTGTTACTCGCGGAACTTCAAGCGCGTCAAGTGAGACTTCGGGAACTGCTCCATTTGGTGTGGATGGAGGCGGATCGCCTCCCGGCCAGGCGCGCCCCGGTCCGGCCGCGCCCCAAGTGCAGCAACATGCGCATCAAGCGCACCGCGTAACCAAACGTCAGCGCCACCGGCGCCCCGGCAATCTTTCACAACTTTAGCTTGAAGCGTTCCGGCCTTGTGTGCCGGCGGCGTTTTCCCTTTCCGCCGCCGGCTTTTTTTCGTGCACCGGCCGCCCATGCTATAGTCAATTTCCATAGTCGATTTCCAATGAACCGCCGTCATTTATTGCGCTTCGCCACGGCCGTAATGCTGCAGAGCCATGCCATCGACCGCGTGCGCGCCGCCACCAGCGCCGCCGGAACCCGCACCCCGGAAGAGATCGCCGCCGACGAAGACTTCTGGAGCGAGATCCGCGCCGCGTTCAGCGTCGACCGCAATGTCATCAACCTCAACAACGGCTACGTCAGCCCCTCGCCGCGCTCCGTACAGGACGCCATGCGCCGCTACCTGGAGTACACCGACATGGGGCCGTATCACACCATGGTCAGCGTGCTCGAACGCCAGGTGGAATCTGTCCGCCGCCGCCTCGCCCAGGCCGCGGGCTGCGACCCCGAGGAGATCGCCATCACGCGCAACGCCAGCGAAGCCCTGGAGAACGCGCAGTACGGCATCGATCTCCAGCGCGGCGACGAGGTCCTCACCACCGACCAGGACTATCCGCGCATGCTCACCACCTTCGCCCAGCGCCAGCGCCGCGAAGGCATCGTGCTCAAAACCATCTCCTTCCCCGTGCCGCCACCGTCACTTGACTACCTGTACCGCCGCTTCGAACAGGCCGTCACGCCGCGCACGAAGATGATCCTGCTCTGCCACATCACCAACCGTACCGGCCAGATCTTTCCCGTGCGCAAGATCTGCCAGATGGCGCACGCCCGCAACATTCCCGTGATCGTGGATGGCGCCCACGCCTTCAGCCATTTCCCGTTCAAGATCTCCGATCTGGATTGCGACTACTACGGCACCAGCCTGCACAAGTGGACCTACGCGCCCATCGGCACCGGGTTCCTCTACGTGCGCAAGAGCCGCATCGCGAGCACCTGGAGCATGATGGCGAGCGACCGGACCCAGGACAACGATATTCGCAAGTTCGAGGAAATCGGCACTCATCCCGCCGCCAATCACAACGCCATCTCCGAAGCCCTCATCTTCAACGAGAACCTGGGGATCGACCGCAAGGCGGCGCGCCTGCGCTACCTGCGCGACCGGTGGGCCAACCGCCTCGCGCAGCATCCCAAGTGTCGCATCCTGCACAGCCCCGACCCGGCCCAATCCTGCGGCATCGGTTTTCTCGGCCTCGCCCCGGGAGTGGATGGCGGCAAGTTGCGCGAGACCCTCTGGAACAAATACAGCATCATCACCACTTACATGCCCCATGACGCCTACAGCGGCCTGCGCATCACGCCCAATATCTACAGCACGATTCGCGACATCGATACCTTCAGTGACGCGATGGAAAAAGAATTGGTCTGACGCTAAGGGACTGTCAGCGTGGAGCGACCAGACCCAGAGGGTACCCCGGTTGCAACGTCGGCGTCCTTGCCGACGTTCTTCGAAGAATGCCGGTAACGAATACCGGCATGGCAGGCGGGACGCCCGCTCTACGCCAGAATGCGGTGGACGCGCTCGGCGTTTTCCCTGACCTCGTCCTTCACGCGAGGGAACATGCCGACGTAAATACCGTCCGTGGGCTTGATGCTTTCGAAGGCCGTGCGGAAAGCCTGGTCCACGCCGCGATCGGGGATCCGTCCGGCGGCCAGGATCTTGAAGGCGAAGCACGGCTTCCGGGTTTGCCGCATGACCCGGTACATGCGCGGCGGATCGCTTTGCAGATAGATCTCGCCCGGCATTTCCACTATTTCGCCGTTGAGCGCCTTCTTCCACTCTTCGCTGGTCCGCGTCCGGTTGTAGACGCAGCCGGCGTAGAAATCGACGTCCCAGCCCTCCTC
>JADGNT010000145.1 GCA_017883345.1 Candidatus Solibacter sp.
GCGGTCGACGTCGGAGTAAACGGCGACCGAGCGGATGCCGAGTTCGCGGCAGGCGCGGATGACGCGCACCGCAATCTCGCCGCGATTGGCAATCAGGACCTTCTTGAACATAGGCAAAGCAATTCAATGTAACCCTCACTGGAACCGCCACCAATGAGGCACATCACAATAACCTGTGCGGCCGATTTGCGGAAGCGGCCGAAAACTCACTACAAAGGACACGAAGGGACACGAAGGGAGATAGAGCAAGAGAAAAGCCCGATCTCTTGACCGGGCTTTCGGGTGAGCTGGAGCGAGAGACGGAGGCCTTGCGCCTGGCGCTTCGGACCTATTTATTTGTCGACGGTGATGCCACCGGGCTGATTGGCGATCTTCTGGGCCTTCTCGGCCTTGACGGCCATCGTCCTCTTGACCCAGTCGTCGGCTTTCTTCAGGTCTTCCTCGCGGGCCTGCGGATCGCCGCACTCGATGTCGGCCTGCTCGCGCCACATGAGGTTCAGGTACGCCATGGCATCGTCATAGTCGGGCCGCAGCTCGATCGCCTTCTGCAGCACGGTCATGCCTTCCTGCACCGAAGGGGTGTTCTTGGCTCGCAGCTCTTCGCAGACCTTCTTGTCCTTGATGGCCTCTTCGGGCTTCAGGCCGAGCTTGGCTTTTTCTTCCATGCGCGGCTGGTAGGTCTCGGTCCAATCGATCACGCCGATGGAGTAGTAGACCTCGGGATCGTTGGGATCGAGGTCCTTCACCTTGGTGTAGTACTCCTTGGCCTGGCCCAGCTTCTTCATCTGGAAGTAGAGCGAGGCGATGCCCTTCAAGCTGTTGACCTGCGCCTCGTGGTGGGGATTGGTGCTCAGGACGTCCTTGAAGACGTCGATGGCCTGCTCGGCATTCTTGTTGTTTTCCGGCGTATCGGCGCCGGGAACATACTGGTTGGCGTACGCGGTAGCCAGATAAAGCTTGGCATTTATGAGTCCGGGGTCGAGCGCCACCGCGTTCTTGAATCTTTCGATCGCCTCTTCGTACTTGGCGTTCTTGTAAGCCTGGACACCCTTGTTGAGCTGATCGCGAGCACGCAGCTTATTGCAAGCGGTGGAGCCCATCAAGGCCAGGACCACGGCGAGAAACGCCAGGATTCGTGCGCCTCTGTTCATTTGCTTCTCCATCGGGCCCGCCACCGGTTGGTGTCTGGCAGCGCACCCAAAAAAACGATTTGTGATTGAGTGATTTGTGATTGGGTGATTGGCGCGAGTCGCAAGCAAATCACCCAATCGGTAAATCGCACAATGGTTATCCGCCCTGCTCGATCTTGGCGGTGATCAGGCCGACCTTTTCGACGCCGGCGGAGTGCGCGATGTCAATGACCTGGGCCACATCGGCGAAGAACAGCTCGGGATCGGCCTTCACGAACATCACCTTCTCGGCGCGCGTCTTGTAAATCTCTTCGAGGCGGCCCTGGAGCTTGTCCCAGGTGACGTCTTCCTGATTAATCTTGAGGGCCGGCTGGCCGCCACCGCCGCCCTGGAGGAGCTGGACCACGACGGTGCGATCGTTGGGCGTAGTCTGCTGCTTCTGGTCCTTGGGTGGCTGCGGAACGAGGGCATCGAGCCCCTTGGGCGTCATTGGGGTGATGACCATGAAGATGATCAGCAGCACCAGCAGGACGTCGATGAGGGGCGTGACGTTCATGTCCGCCGAAGGACCGCCGCCCGAGCCAACTGTCATTGACATACAGAAATCCTCTCTACTACTTAATCTCAGCCACCCTTCCCAAAGCAGTCCGGGTGGGGCAGCAAACTTATTTCGGGGCCGCCGGAGTCTGCGTAGCCGACGGCGGGGCCGGAGGCGCGCCCTGCCTGCGCTGCTCGGTGAGCAGACCCAACTGGTCCACGCCGGCGGCGCGGACGTTATCGACCACTTCGGCCACGACGCCGTACTTGGCACGGGCATCGGCGCGGACGTACACGCGCTTGTCGGTGCGGCTGGCCAGCTTGTCCTTGATCTTGTTGGTCAACTGGTCGGGAGCGATCTGATCGCTGATGAAGTACACCTTGCCGTCGCGGGTGACTGCGATCAGCAACGCGTCTTCCTTCTCCGCGTCGGGCATCTGGCTCGGATTATTGGTCTTGGCCAAGTCCACGCTGACACCCTTCTGCAGCATGGGCGTGATGACCATGAAGATGATGAGCAGGACCAGCATCACGTCCACCATCGGGGTGACGTTGATGGTGGAGTTGACTGCCATAATTCGCTTTGCGATTGCCATGTTTCCTCGCTACCGGCCATGCGGCAGGTGTCGCGCGGCAGCAGGCTTTGGCGCCCCACCCCGGCAAAATCGGCCAGGGTGGGACACCCAACTCATGCTCGCGCGTTACGTTCGCCGTTACTTCCGGGCCATGCCGCGACGCTTCAGGAAGTAGTCGATCAGCTCGCTGGAGCTGTTGTCCATTTCGACGTCGAACGCTTCCACGCGGCCGGACAGGTAGTTGTACATCATGACGGCGGGGATGGCGACGAACAGGCCGACGGCCGTAGTCACCAGGGCTTCGGAAATGCCGCCGGCTACCGCGCCCAGACCAGTCGCCTTGTTCTCGGCGATGCCCTTGAACGCGTTGATGATGCCGACCACGGTGCCGAGCAGGCCGACGAAGGGGGCGGTGGCGCCGATGGTGGCCAGACCACCGAGTCCGCGCTTCAATTCGGCGTGGACGATGGCTTCGGCGCGCTCGAGGGCGCGAAGGCTGGCTTCGACCTGCTCGCCCGGGATATCGTTGCTTTCGCCGTGGGCCTTGAATTCCTGCAGGCCGGCGGTGACGACCTTCGCCAGGTGGCTCTTCTTGCTACGTTCGGCGACGCGGATCGCTTCGTCGATCTTGCCTTCACGCAGGGCGCCGGCGACGGCCGGAGCGAATGCGCGCGACTGCTTGCGGGCGGCGCTGAACGCCATCCAGCGGTCGATCATGACGCCAATCGACCAGCCTGACATGATGAACAGGATGATGACGACGATCTTTGCCAGAATGCCCATCTGATGCCACAGCGAGATGGGATCCCATGACACCGCTGGTTCCTGGAACATCCAGAGAGCGACGGTGTGGGCATTCGAGTAAACCACAGTTGCCAAGTTTGTGACGAGCATGAGTTGCTTTTTCCTCCTCAAAACACTTCGAATCGGCGATTTGCCTTGCTAGCGTCCCGCTGAAGCGCCGTCTCTGCACATCAGCAGGGTGGTTACAACCGTCCAGACCCAGAAGCTTGCGAAAGCTGCCGGCAGCAGCTTGCAAATCCTGTGCTGGTTAGGATGGCAGCGGCGGGTCCTAAGCTGCCCGCCACCGCTTCTCCAAAAAGATATCTCCGAGAAAATACTGCCTGGATCGTCTTGCCTCCCACCCTTCGCCAAACGCGGGCGCCAGGGTGGGCCACCCAGTTAGCCGGAGAGCGTGAAATTGACCGTAATCTGCGTTTCGACTTCCACCGGCTCGCCGTTGAGGAAGTAGGGCTTGTAGCGCCACTGCTTCACGGCTTCGATGGCCGCCGGCGCCAGCATCGGGTGGCCGCTGACCATATGCAGGTTCTGAATGGTGCCGTCCTTGGCAATCACGGCCTGCAACACCACCGTTCCCTGGATGCGCGCCTGGCGCGCCAGCGCCGGGTAGGTCGGTTTCACCTGGTGGACCAGCAAGCCCTGGGAGACGCCCTGCGAAACGCGAACGCGTGTCGGAGTCGCCACCTTGGGCACGGCCACCGGAGTCGAGCTGATGATGCCGCCGATCACGCCGCCCATCTGGCCGCCCGGAACGCCGCCCGGCACGCCACCGACGACGCCGCCAATACCGGAGGTTGGAGGAGGAGTGTCCTCTTCCTTGATCATCTTGACCTTTTCCGGGATCTTGGTGGGAGTGCGCAGCGCGCCCTGATCAACTTCGCTGATGATCTTCTCCACCTTCACCACGGCCGCCGCAACCGGCGGAGGGGGAGGAGGGGGAGGAGGGGGAGGGGCCACGAGGAAGGTCATTAACTGCTGCCTGGGCAGCGCTTCCGTGTAGATCAGCGGGATCAGGATGAGGATTCCCAACAGAATCCCCTGCAAAATGAACGAGACCACGGTAGTAGCGCCACGCCGTTTTGCCCCGAACCGTCCGCCTGATTCGATGAGGCTGTCTTCAAACATAATCCTGTTCTCCGGTACAGACTGTCCCAATGTCTACTTAGACACCGGGGACGCGAAATTTGCTCCCTGCAATCGGGCAGGTGCTCCGGATTTTTTCTTGCGACCCGGACAGCTCCCGGCAAGGCGCGCCAGAACTCCTGAACCCATTTCCCGCACATCAGAAAAGCGCTGACGTGAGGGGCACCAAGGACCCATGCGACCGGCACAGGACCAAGGTTTAACCCTTCGCCCGTACCTTTTCCCGGTCGCGCCGGCCGGAGGCTACCGCCACCTGGGCCGGCTGTCGAGCTTTGCGCAAACGCCAATCCTGGTATGCAACCAGCATTGGCGAAGCGATAAAGATCGACGAATACGTGCCGATCACGATACCGATCACCAAAGCCAACGAGAACCCGTGCAGCACCTCTCCGCCGAAGAGGAAAAGCGACAACACGGTCAAAAACGTGAGGCCCGACGTGAGCACGGTCCGGCTCAGCGTCTGATTGATGCTGCGGTCCACAATCTCGGCCAGTGATTCGCGGCGCAGCAGTTTAACATTCTCGCGGATTCGGTCAAACACCACGATGGTGTCGTTCATCGAATAGCCGACCAGGGTGAGGACGGCGGCGACGACGGTGAGCGAGATTTCAATATTTAAAAGCGAAAACGCGCCGATGGTGATGAGCGTGTCGTGGAAGCAGGCGACGACGGCGGCCACGCCGTAAATCAGCTCGAAACGGAACCACAAGTACACGAGCATGCCGAGCAGCGAATAAAGAATGGCCAGCTTGGCCTGCGTCTGGAGCTGCTGTCCAACCTGCGGGCCGACGATCTCCACGTTACGGACGGCAAAGTCGGAAACGTAGAACCCATCGTTGAGCGAGCCCACCACTTCCGCCGCGATACCGCCACGGGAAACATCGTTCACGGAACTGAGTACGCCGCCGCTGTCCTTGTCGCGGAAACTGGTGATCTGCTGGGCGAGGGTGGCGTAGCGCTGGGCGGCGTCGGTACCGGCGTGCAGCGGGTCCTTCGACATCAGGAATTCGGATACGTCGAGGGCGCTGGCGTTGTTGAGGTCTTTCTTGCCGGCGGCAGGAGTGACCGGTTCGAGCGCGCCGATGATCTGGTTCTTGCCCTGGTCGAGCGCCTGTTCGCTGGTCTCCTTGATATCGAGCGCGATCAGCACTTCGTTGTTCTTGGCTTCGCCGAAGCGCTGGATGCGGGCGTTGTGCAGGCCGGATTTGTCGATGGCGGAGCGAATGGCATTGTTGTCGGGCGGATGGGTGAATTTCACGTACACCACGGTGCCGCCGCGGAACTCAACGCCCAGCGGGACCCACTCGCCAGTGTTGTGCTTGCGGACACCCATCGAGATGAGGCCGGCAAGGCTGAAGACCAGCGAGAAGGCCAGAAAGTACCACTTGTACTTCAGAAATCGGATATTCGGGTTCCGAAAAAACTCCATGAATTGCCCTACTTTGTCGATGACCGGCGGTCGATGGTCGAGGGCCGGCAAGTCAAATCACTAACAAAAACCGTTCCCAGATCGAGCCGATGGCCAACGGCCATCGACCGATTAAATGCTCAGCGCGTCGCCGCGCTTCAGGTTGTTCACGTGCGCGTCGAAGATCACGCGCGATACGAACACGGCGGTGAACAGGTTGGCCAGCAGACCGAAGGTCAGCGTGACGGCGAAGCCCTTCACCGGGCCGGTACCGAAGATGAACAGGATGAAGGCGGAGACGATGGTGGTGACGTGCGTATCCACGATGGTCACCCAGGCCCGGCCAAATCCCTGTTCCACGGCCGACGGGGCCGTTTTTCCGTTGCGCAACTCCTCGCGAATACGCTCGAAGATAAGCACGTTGGAATCGACGCCCATGCCGACGGTCAGGATCACGCCGGCGATTCCGGGCAGGGTCAAGGTAGCACCGCTGAAACCGAGGAACCCAAGCAGGATGATCAGGTTCAGGATCAGCGCCAGGTCGGCGTTGATGCCGGCGCCGCGGTAGTACACCAGCATGAAGACCATGACCGCGAGCATGCCGATGACGGCGGCCAGCACGCCGTGGCGAATGGAATCCGCCCCCAGCGAGGGGCCTACGGTGCTCTCCTGCAGGTAGGTGATGCCCGCCGGCAGAGCGCCGGAGCGCAGCACCATGGAAAGGTCCTTGGACTCTTCTTCGGAGAAGCTGCCGGTGATGCGGCCCTGATCGTGAATCTGCTCCTGGATGGTAGCCACCTGCTGGACCTTGTGGTCAAGCACGACGGCCAGCTTGTCGTTGACGTGGGCGCCGGTGAACTGCGCGAAGCGGCGGCCGCCTTCGGCGGTGAGGGTGAAGCCGACGGCGGGACGGTTGTTCTCGTCGCGCGTCATCTGCGCGTCACGAAGATCACGACCGCTCACGGCCGCGGTACGCGAAACGATATAGAACTGATCGCCGGTGTCCTGGGTGTTGCCGGCGCGGCGCTTCATCAGAGGACCTTCGGGCAGCAGCACCGTGTCCGGCGGGAGGATGCCGTTGTGCGCCTGGAGCGCCGCCTGTTCGGTGGGAAATGGCCCGTCAACCGCTTGCCGGATTTCCAACATGGCGGTGGACTGCATGATCTGCTTGACCCGGGCAGGATCGTCAACGCCGGGGAGCTGTACCAGGATCTGGTACTGACCCAGACCATGCTCCTCGATGACCGGCTCGCTGACGCCGAGCTGGTCAATGCGGTTGCGGATGGTCTCGATGGCCTGGGCCACGGCGCGCGTCTTGATGTCTTTGAGCGTCTGCGGCTTCATCGCCAGCACCCAGGAATTTTCCGGGCCGGAGCTGAGGTCGTAATCGGAAAGGCGGTCCTGCACGACGCTGCGCAGGTCGGCGGCCGACTCGGGTGGAACGCCCTTGATGAGGACGCGATCGGAATTATTGACCGGATCGGGCTTGGCGACGTCGGCGTAGGCGATGTTCTTGACGCGCATCTGCTCTTTGAGCGTCTCGATGGCGCGGTCGCTGTCGGAGTTCACCGCCTCGTTGACCCGGACCTGGAGAATGAGGTGAGTGCCACCCTTGAGGTCGAGGCCAAGGTGAATGCGGTCCTGAATCGAGGCGATGAGCGACTGGCCGTTCAGTCCCTTCGGAATCCCGATAATGCCGATAAGGAAAGCCAGCATTACCGCGATAATGAAAACTGTTTTCCAGAGTAAGGTCTTATTCATGTTGTCAGTTGTCAGTTGTCAGTTGTCAGCTTTCAGTCGCCGGAACAGCTGACGACTGGCAACTGGCAACGAGCAACTAGCTCTTCAATTCTTCCGGTCCCATTACGGAGACGACGGCGTTCTTGCTCACTTCCAGCCGCAGATTATCGGGCGGAACGCGGAGATGAATCGAGGTGTCGCGCAGGGCGACGATGGTGCCCGCGATACCGCCCTGGGTCATGACGCGGTCACCCGTCTTGAGCTCGTTCAACATCAGCTGCCACTTCTTCTGCCGTTTCTGCTGCGGCATAATGAGCAGGAAATAAAAAATTACAAAGATCAGTATCAAGGGCAGCCACATCACCATGCCGCCGCCCCCGCCCGTCGATTGGGCCAGGATTGCCGTTATCGATTGCAAGCTGGTCAACTCCTGAGTTCTCCTCGTGCCTTTCCGGTCCCATTCTTCACCAAGGGCACGGCGGATACGGTGTCTGCTTCTCCCACCCTTCCAAGACCGGTCAGGGTGGGGCACCCAAGCACCCTTGCAAAAGCGGTCAGGATGGGGCACACACACCGATGCAACAATTTGTTCCTACGGGTGGATCGCTGCAGGGTCCCGGGAGCTCCCCGGCACCGGCGCCACGCCCACCCTTCCAAAATCAGTCAGGGTGGGGCACCCGGCTTGAGGAGCGATGGCCGGATCTTCCCGTTGGCATGGGGACTTCAAATTCTGAGACCGGATACCGGAAAGGAATTCCTGAATTCCCCAAGCTCTATAGATTGCCGCACTTGGCGCATGGTGTCAAGGTAGTAGGCCAGGTTGTGGACGCTATTCAGGACCTGCCCGAGGATCTCGCCGGTGGCGTACAGGTGGCGCAAATAGGCGCGGGAATAGCGGGCGCAGACCTTGCACCCGCAGTTCGGGTCGAGCGGGCCCTCGTCCTGGGCATAGCGGGCGTTCTTGATGTTGACCTTGCCCTCCGAGGTGAAAACCAGTCCATGGCGGGCGGCGCGCGTGGGAAGCACGCAATCCATCATGTCCACGCCGAGACCGGCGTAGGCGACGATTTCTTCCGGCGTGCCCACACCCATCAGGTAGCGGGGCTTGTCTTTCGGAAGATGCTCCAGTGTGGACTCGACGATCTCGCGAGTCAGTTGGCGGGGCTCGCCGACGCTGAGCCCGCCAATAGCGTAGCCGGGGAGATCGAGTTCGACGAGGCGCTGGGCGCATTCCTTGCGCAGGTCGGGGTGCATTCCTCCCTGGACGATGCCGAAAAGCGATTGGTAATCAGTAATCGGTAATCGGTAATCGGCAGCCGGGTCGTTGACCGGTCGCTGGACGCTGGGAACAGAATCATTTTCGATTTTCGATTCTTGATCTTCGATTTGGCCTGAAGCCCGAAGCCCGGAGCCGGGAGCCCATGGCACTTCGTGATTGTGCTCCTCGAAATATTTCTTGCATCGTTGCGCCCAGCGGACGGTCAGTTCCATCGATTGGCGGGCGCGCTCGCGTTCGGCGGGGTACTCGGTGCACTCATCGAAGGCCATGATGATGTCGGCGCCAAGGCCGATTTCGGCTTCCATGACGCTCTCGGGGGTGAACGAGTGCAAAGAACCGTCGAGATGCGAGCGGAATTGCACGCCGTCTTCGTTGAGCTGGCGCATTCCGCTGAGGCTCCAGACCTGAAATCCGCCGGAGTCGGTGAGGATGGCGTGCTCCCAGCTCATGAAGCCGTGCAGGCCGCCCATCTTGCGCACGGTTTCGACGCCCGGCCGCAGGTAGAGGTGGTAGGTGTTGCCGAGCAGGATCTGGACGCCGAGTTCGTCGAGCGCATCCTGGGGAATGCCCTTGACCGTGCCTTGCGTGCCGACGGGCATGAAGACCGGCGTCTCCACCGCAGCGTGCGGCAGGTGCATGCGGGCGCGG
>JADGNT010000890.1 GCA_017883345.1 Candidatus Solibacter sp.
TTTTGACCGGTCTGACCCGCCAACTTTTCCAGACCGCCATCGCCGCTGGCCATGGTGATGAGGATATCTGCTCTACAATCAAGGTTTTGGAGAAACTGGCCGGGGTGGAAGTGGTTTCCAAAAAATAAATATAAAAAAGTGTTGCTTCCAGAAACGGAATCTATTATTATTGGAATAAGCCGGGGAGGCAACTCCCACCAAAGCGAGACTAACCTCTAAATAAAAGACCCCTGAAGCAATCCTCCCCGGCGCCCGAAAGGGTTTAGAGGACCTTTCAAGAGACAAAACCCCAAAACAAGTTCATTTTCACCTGTAGTGTGGTATTTTGCCTCGTCCCCGTCTTTTCCCCCTATGAAAATCAGTACATCTGTTTACGGCGGCCTTTTAGGTACCCCGTGGTAAAATGACGGGTGCTCCGATGAAAATAATTGCCGTTCTGGGATCTACGGGCTCGATCGGAACCAACACTCTCGACGTGGTTCGGCGCAACCGCCACCTATACCAGGTGTACTCCCTGGTAGCGGGCCACAACATCGAGACCCTGACCGCCCAAATCCTGGAATTCCGCCCCAAGCTCGCCGTCGTCGCGGCCGTCGTCGGGTTGACCCGCCTGACAGAGTGCCTGGCTGCGTCCGGCCTGCCGCGGACCGACTGGCCGGAACTCCGGTGGGGCGACGCGGCGCGTGTGGAAGCCGTGCGGGCGGCCGAGGTCGATACCGTGATCTCCGCCATCGTGGGGGTGGCTGGCCTGGAAGCTACCTATGAAGCGGTCTGCCTCGGCAAGCGCGTGGGACTGGCCAACAAGGAAGTGCTGGTCTCCGGCGGCAGCCTGGTCATGCAAGCCGTCCGTAAGTATGGAGCGGAACTCCTGCCCGTGGACAGCGAACACAACGGGGCCCACCAGTGCCTGCGGGCGGGCAACCGGGCGCAGGTCTCCAAGCTGATCCTCACCGCCTCGGGCGGCCCGTTCCGCAATACCGCCGGGCGCGACCTCGCTTTCGTAACGCCGGCGCAGGCCCTCAATCATCCAACCTGGAAGATGGGCAACCGCATCACCATCGATTGCGCGACTTTGATGAACAAAGGGTTCGAGGTCATCGAGGCCTGCTGGTTGTTCGATTTCGCGCCTTCTCAGGTAGATGTAGTGATTCACCCCCAATCGACCGTCCACGCCATGATCGAGTACACGGATGGCAGCGTGCTTGCTCAGATTTCGGCGACCGACATGCGCATGCCGATCCAGTACGCGCTCACCTATCCCGACCGGGCGGAAGCGCCGGTACCCAAGATCGATTGGGCGGAGGCCAGGAAGTGGGAGTTCCTGCCGCCCGATTTTGCCAGGTTTCCCCTGCTAAAATTGGCCTACCGGTGCCAGGAAGCCGGCGGCAGCGCTACTTGTACGCTAAACGCGGCCGATGAGGTAGCAGTAGAAGCATTTCTGGAGGGCAGGATCGGCTATCTGTCCATTTACGAAATTGTTCAAGAGACGCTGTCGCGGATGCCTTCCCGCACGGCGCGCACGGTTGGCGATATCCTGGAGATTGACAGGGAATCGCGGGCCATGGCGCGCGAACTGGCAACGGCCCGCGCGGCCGGCACTGTGACAGCTTGAGGCTATATGCTCGTCTTTGGTGAAAACGTTCTGTGGCTGCTGGTTCTGATCGGGGTCATGATCATGATCCACGAATTGGGCCACTTCTGGGCCGCCCGCTATTTCGATGTGAAGGTGGAAGCCTTCAGCTTCGGGTTTGGACCGCGCCTGTTTGGATTCCGGCGCGGCGATACCGATTACCGCTTCTCGCTGATTCTGCTGGGCGGCTACGTCAAGATGGCCGGCGAACAGCCCTCGGACGACAACGCCAGCGACCCGCGTGGCTTCCTTTCCAAGCCCCGCTGGCAACGATTGATCATCGCCTTCGCCGGGCCCTTGATGAATATGGTGCTGGCCGTGGCTCTGCTAACCGGCCTCTACATGTTCAAGTTCCAGAAAGTGGCCGACGAAGACATGCAGGCCGTGATCGGCCATGTAATGGTGGATTCGCCCGCCGCCAAGGCCGGCATTCAGGACAACGACCGCATCGTCCGGCTCGACAACAAGAAGAACCCGACCTGGGAAGACGTTATCCTCAAGGAAATCGCCAGCGCCTATCGCCCCATGTACCTCACCATCGAGCGCAACGGCAAGTACTTCGATACTGCCGTGACGCCGACCATGGGGGAGCGTTCCGGCATGGGCTTCGCCGGATGGGACGAGCGCGGCCAGATCCAGTTGGGCGCCGTTGAAGCCGGCATGCCGGCCGAGAAGGCAGGGCTCAAGAAGGGCGATCTGCTGGTGACGGTCAACGGCCAGCCGATTCACTCACAGATCAAGTTCCAGGAGATTACGAAGAACAGCGGCGGAAGGCCCATCGAGCTCGAATACCAGCGCGACGGCCAGTCGCATGTGCTCACCGTACAGCCGGTGTTCTCCAACGTGGACGGCCCCGCGCGCTGGATGATCGGCGTG
>JADGNT010000146.1 GCA_017883345.1 Candidatus Solibacter sp.
GCCGGACAACAAAGCCGGCGCATATTACAACTTCGCGATGGGCCGCGTCTACGCGGAGTTGGCTCAGGCGTACGGCAACAAGCCGGACTACCTGACCAAGGCCATCCAGCACTATCAGGAAGCCCTTCGGCTAGATCCCGGCGCCAGCCTGGTCTTTGAAGAGCTGACCGATCTGTACATTCAGACCAACCACCTGCGGGATGCCATCACGCAGGCGGAAGAGATGCTGAAGCTGAATCCGGACAAC
Source organism: Candidatus Solibacter sp. (assembly GCA_017883345.1). Classification (GTDB taxonomy): domain Bacteria; phylum Acidobacteriota; class Terriglobia; order Bryobacterales; family Bryobacteraceae; genus Solibacter. The sequence goes on from JADGNT010000146.1 coordinate 248, forward strand.
GTGGATGCGCGGCGCATGCTGGGCCGCATCTACATGAAGATGATCAGCACGCCGGACAATCGCATCAACGAAGACTACCTGCGCAAGGCGATCGAGCAGTTGCAGAAGGTGACGGAGAAGGAGCCCAAGGACGCGGAGAGCTGGGTGGCTCTAGGGCGTCTCTATCGCGTCTCCAACAATTCCGTGGATGCCGAGAAGGCCTACAACCAGGCGTTGGTGGCGGAAGCCGATAACGAAGAGGCGCTGACCGGCCTGGCCATGCTGTACTCCGACCTCGGGGACAACAAGCGCGCCATCGAGAAGCTCAAACTGGCGACGGAGAAGAACCCCAACGAACGCACGCTGATCGCGCTCGGGTCGGCCTACGAGCAGATGCACGACTACAAGAACGCCGCCGACGCGTTCAAGCGGGCGCTGGAAATGGCGCCCGACAACCCGCGCCTGCAAGCCGGTCTGGCCAACAACCTGATGTTGACCGACCAGGTGGAAGAGGCCTTGAGCATCTTCCAGAAGCTCTCTAGCGAAGACCCCACCAACGTGCAGCCCAAACTGCGCATCGCCGAGATCTACCGCGTGAAGCACGACTACGTCAAAGCGGCGGAGGCGTTGAAGAAGGCGAAGGCGCTGAATCCGCAGGATATGGAAGTGCGCTACGAAGAGGTCCGCCTGCTGGCGGCGCAGAGCAAGTACACGGAGGCGATCGGCCTGCTGAAGGGGCTGGTGGAGGAGACGGCCCGCCCGAAATACTCCGCGGCCGAAAGCGCGGCGCGAGGCACATTGCTGGAGGAACTGGCCAGACTGTATCGCACGAATGGACAGTACACCGAGTCGGTGGATGCATACCGCAAGGCAGCCGCGCTGAATAAGGAAAACAGCTTAGACATCTCCAAGCAGATTATCGACACGTACCGGACGGCGAAAAACGCCGATGGCGTTCGCAAGGAAGTGGATGCGGCCGCCGCCGAACTGCGTGCCCAGATGAAAGGCAAGGGGGACGTTCCCGGCCTGCTGATGCTGGCTTCCGTTTACGAGAAGGGTAAGTTCTTCGGCGAAGAGGCCAAGGTGCTCGACGAAGCCGAGAAGGCCGCGGCCAACGCAAAAGAGAAGGAACGCGTTTACTTCATGCGCGGTGCGATGTTCGAACGCCAGAAGAAGGTAGAGCCGGCCGAGGCCGAATTCCGCAAAGTGCTGGCTTCCAATCCGGAGGATGCCGGCGCCTTGAACTATCTGGGCTACATGCTGGTGGACCACAAACTGCGGGTGGAGGAAGCCACGCAGATGATCAAGAAGGCGTTGGAGGGCGACCCGGAGAACGGCGCCTACCTCGACAGCCTGGGTTGGGCCTACTACCAGATGGGCAAGCTCGAGGAGGCCGAGGGGCTGCTCACGCGCGCGCTCGACCGCATCGGCGAGGACCCCACGGTGCACGACCACCTGGGCGATGTCTACTTCAAGTTGGGCAAGATCAAGGAAGCGATTACGCAGTGGCAGGCGTCGCTGAAAGACTTCCGTTCGCCCGCGGGGATCGACAGCGAACCCGAAGATGTGGCAAAAGTAACCAGCAAGCTGGACGCCGCACGCGTCAAATTCGCCAAGGAATCGAAGTAGCCGGTGGCATAAGGCTGCTGCCCATTAAGAAACCGCTCCCGACCCAAGGGGGTACCCCCTTGGGTCGGGAGCGGTTTTGGCCGCTTTCCGCTGATTGTCGCCCACCCGCGCAACCGCGCAAGTAACCTTATCAATTAGGTTAAAACTATAATTTTCAATAATTTACAGGTGGATTTCGGAGTCAAAACCTATCGTTTTGCGGACTTGTGTGGGATACTCACTTACAGTACAGGCTAACAACCAAGCATGTCCCAGTTGGACGACGCAGTAGCGAGATACAATAAACTACTGGAGACCGGCCCCTATAGCGACCTCGCATGGGCCGAAGCTCTGCACGAACGCATGGAGAGCGCCAAGCTCTCGGCGGGCGGACGCCTGATTTGTCCCTTTCTGCGTCCCAACTTCATTACGCGGCGGCAATATGATTCGCTGGTAAAGACCGGGGAATCCCTGATCTCGGCCATCGACCGCATGGAGCAGATGGTGCTCGCGAGCCCGGCGTTACTGGCGCGCCTGGAACTGCTGCCGGCGGAGAAAATGCTGGCGGCGATCGACCCCGGGTATCAGGCACTGGAAGTGGCGGCGCGCCTCGATTCCCACCTGGTGAACGGACAACTGCACTTCGTGCAATACAATGCGGATTCACCGACCGGCGCGGGATATGCCGACGCGCTGGCCGAACTGTTCTGGGAAATCCCCCCGGTCAAGGAACTGCGCAAGAAGTACTCCCTGGCCCGCTTGGGCAGCCGCAAGCACCTTCTGACGGCCCTGTTGAAATCGTATAAGCAGTTCGGCGGCGCCAAGAAGCCTAATATCGCGATTGTCGAGTTCCGGCACGCCTACTCCTCCGGCCAGAGCGAGTACGAACTGTTCCGCGATTTCTTCCGCGACGAAGGCTACCTGGTGGAGATCGTGTCCCCCGAGCAACTGGAGTATCGCAGCGGCGTGCTGCGCAAGGGTTCGTTCGACATCGACCTGGTGTACCGCCGGCTGGGCGTACAGGAATTCTTGATCCGCTTCGATCTGACGCATCCGCTGGTGCAGGCCTATCGCGACCGCGCGGTGTGCGTGGTGAACAGCTTCCGCAGCGAGTTGGCGCACAAGAAGGCGATGTTCGGCCTCTTGACCGACGAAGCCATGACGGCCAAGTTTCCCGCCGTGGAGCGCAAGGCAATCCGCGATCACGTGCCCTGGACGCGCCTGGTATCGGCCGCCAAGACCACCTACGACGAAAAGCCCATCGATCTGCCCGAGTTCATCGCGCAGAATCGCCAACGCCTGGCGCTGAAACCGAATGACGACTACAGCGACCAGCACACGTACTTCGGCTGGGAGATGGATAGCGCCGGTTGGGACCGCGCGCTCAAACAGGCCATGCGCTCGCCCTACGTGGTACAGGAGCGGGTGGAACCGGTGAGATCGGTCTTCCCGTTAATGACCTACGGCCACCTGGAATTTCGCGAGATGCAGGTGGACGTTCACCCGCACGCCTACCTGGGCAAGGTGCAGGGCTGCTCCAGTTGGCTTTCCATGGGAAAGACCGGTTTCTCCTCCGCCGCCGGCATCGTGCCGACCTTCATTCTCGAATCGAAATAAGTGCTGTGGGGCAGCCATCCCTGGCTTTCCCGCACTGCAATGCGGCCAGCATCATCGAAGCGCCCGGAAGCGCCGCTCTACGGCATCCTGCTCGCCGTCGGCAGACTGGCGGAGAAAGTGCGGTAACGGAGACTCGGGATAGACCCGTATTTTTGGCTCGGCTTAGGTCCTGAGTGCGATATCATATGGAAACTCCTACTGAGGCCACAGCATAATCGAATCGGACGGGCCATGAGCCAGACGTTTGGCAGATACACGGTGGTGGGCCAACTGGGACGAGGGGCCATGGGTGTGGTTTACCTCGCCTCGGACCCGATGCTGAACCGCCAGGTAGCGGTTAAGACGGTGGACCTCGGGGTAGACGATCCCGAAGAGCGCGAGTTTCTGCGCACCCGTTTGCTGCGCGATGCCCGCGCCGCGGCCGTGCTCAAACATCCCAACATCGTCAGCGTCTATGACGTTTTCGAAGACGGCGGACGGGCCTATGTGGTGATGGAGTACGTGGAAGGCGACACCCTGGCGGCGCGGCTCAAGGCCAATCCGCTGCCCGACGCGGCAATGATCCTCAAGGTGCTGCGCCAGATGGCGGACGCGCTGGACTATACACACTCCCGAGGCGTGATCCATCGCGACATCAAACCGGCCAACGTCATGATCGACGCCGCCGGAACCGCCAAGATCATGGATTTCGGCATCGCGCGGATTACCGATACACGCACCTGTACGCCCACCGGCATGGTCATGGGAACCGTCGAGTACATGGCGCCGGAACAAATCCGCGGCGAGCCTACCGACGGGCGGGCGGATCAATTCGCTCTCGCCGTGGTGGCGTACCAGATGTTGACCGGCAGTACGCTGTTCGGTCCCCATACCATGGCCACCCTGACCTACAAGATCGTCAACGAGGCGCCGCCGCCGCCATGCACGCGAAATGCCGCCCTTCCCCGAGGGGTGGACGCCGTTCTGGCGAAAGCCCTTGCCAAAACACCTGCCGAACGTTTCACCAATTGTTGCGAGTTCGTCGGCGCGCTGGCACAGACCTTCTCCGGCGCACCCACAGCTCCGGTTGGCCCGGCTCCCGTGGTGGTGGCCCAGCCCACCCGGCCGGTGATACCCGTTCCCGAACCTGCCGGGCCCGCCAAGCGTTCCCGGCCGGCTGTGCTGGCTGCGGTGGTCGCGGTGCTGGGCCTGGGCGGTGCTCTGGCCGTCTGGAAGCCGTGGAATCGCAGCCCACAGCCGCCCGACCGGGTGGCTGACGTCAGGCCCGCAACCGCGACGCCGGTCCCCACTGGCGAATCAGTAGCCCCACGCCCAGTTGCCCCGCCAAAGCCCCAGCCTGACGATGCCAAGCCGGCCAGGGTCGTTTCAACCCCGCCGACGGTGACGCCTCCACCGGTAGCTCCGAAGCCTGCCGAGCCACCCAAAGCAACGGAGAAAGCGGTTGCCCTGCCAAAGCCCCAGCCCCCCGATGCCAATCCGGCCAAGGCCGTTTCAACCCCGCCGAAGGTGACGCCCCCACCCGTGGCTCCGAAGCCTGCCGAGCCACCCGAACCAATGGAGGAAGCCGAACTGCTACCCCCGCCGCCGCTGTCGAAGACCGGCACTAATCCAACGCCGTTTGAGACGGCCATTCAGCGCGGCCACGAGCAGATGAAGAGCAAGGACTATCCCGGCGCCATTCAATCCTTTACGAGAGCCATCGCGCTCCGTCCCAATTACGGCCCGGCCTACTACAGCCTGGGAGTGGCCCACCAAAACCTGGAGCACAATGAGGTAGCCATCCAGAATTATTCGGAGGCCATTCGTCTCGCCCCGGATATGGCCCCCGCCTATGCTGCACGAGGCGTCTGTCTGGTTCGTCTGCACCGGGACCCGGACGCATTGATCGATTTCCAGCGGGCCCTGGAATTGAAGCCCGGCCTGGCGTTTGCCTTGAACGGGCGGGGTGGCGTCCATTTCCGCCGCAAGCACTATCGTATGGCCCTGGCCGACTACGACGCGGCCATCAAAAACAATCCTCGTTTCGCCCCGGCCTACCTGAATCGCGCCCGCGCCAGAGAAGCCGTCGGCGATTTCCGCGGCGCCGCCGCCGACCGGCAGCGCGAAGCAGAGTTGCGCAAGCGGTAGTCCGCTCGGCTGGAGTCCGCTACCGGGCGCTCCGGCGCTTACCCGGATAGGACTTGCACCTGCTAGAACAACGCGTCTTTCAGGACGCACCGTGCGGATCATGGTAGATCATTTCCGTCTGCGGGAAAACGTTTTGTCCAAGAATTACGATAATATAGACCCGACGTGCCGCCAGCCAGGCCCGCGGAGAGATCATGCATCGTTTCAGAATGTCCCGCCTATTCGTCTTCCTTTTTGTGGCGTCGATTCTGTGCGCGCAGGAAGACATCCCGCCCGCCGGGCGCGGTGGCGGACGCGGCGGCGGCAACACGCGGGAGTTCCTGGGACTTGGGCCGCCTCCCGATGCGGCCGCGGCCGCGCGCGGCGAGAGGTTGTACGCTCCCAATTGCGCCTTCTGTCACGGGGAAAAGGCGCGCGGCGCCGAAGGGCCCAATCTGGTCCGCTCCGTGGTGGTGCTGCACGACGAGAAGGGCGCTTCCGGATGGGCGCTATGATGAGCCATGGCCCATCTACGTATATGCCGAATGGCAGCCAATACTTGCTGGTTGCCGCCGGCGACACACTGTTTGCTTTCAAATTAGCAGGAGAACGAAAATGATGACCAGAAGACAAATTCTTGGAGCGGCCGGCGCCGCGTCCGCGTGGATGGCGGCCGGGCCCGGGCGGGCGCAGACTCCGCCGAAGCAACTATCCAACTTGGGTGGGGCGCCGGCCGGCTTCCCCATACGGATGCGTGCGGGCCGCGGCGGCGCCAAACCGTTCGACGTCGTGGAGCACTGCCACAACCTGGGTCTTGGCGTGGTCGAAACGCGTCTGCCGGGGACCGATCCGGAGGCCATCAAAACGCTCCGCCAGAAGGTGGAAGGCTACCACATGCGCCTCATCCTGGACGTGGGCTATCCGCGGGATGAAGCCGGAGTCGCGGCCTTCGATGCCGCGGTGAAGGCCGCCAGCGAGTGCGGGGCGATTTCCTTGCACGCCGCCATGACGGGCCGCCGCTACGAGGACATGAACACCGTCGAGGCGTTCCGCCAGAATTTCGAACGCTGCCAGAAATCCATCGCCCTCGCCGAACCCGTCCTGCGTAAGCACCGCATGCGGCTGGGCATCGAAAACCACAAGGGCTGGCGTTCCGCCGAACAGGCGGCGTGGCTGAAGCGCGTGAGCAGCGAGTGGGTGGGCGTCCACCTCGATTTCGGCAACAACGTGTCGCTCTGCGAAGAGCCCGCGCTCACGCTGCGCAACCTTTTGCCCTACACGTTTGCCTGCCACATCAAAGACATGGCCGTCGAGTGGTATGAAGAGGGCTTCCTGCTCTCCGAGGTGCCGCTCGGCGAAGGCTTCCTCGATATCAAAGGGATGGTCGCCACGCTGCGGAAGAAGGACCCGAACATGGCGTTGGACCTGGAGATGATCACGCGCGATCCGCTCAAGATCCCGGTGTTCACCGAGAAGTACTGGGTCACCTTCGACGATGCCTACAGCCCCTTGCCGGGACGCGACTTCGCGAAGATTGTGGCTATCGTCAACACGAACAAACCGAGCCGCCCGCTCCCGCGGGTCACCGGAATGAGTCCGGAGGCGCAGTTGAAACTCGAGGACGACTGTATTTCGAAATCCATCGAGTACGCGCGCCAGATCCTAACATAAGTTCCGCATGACGTAATGCTGCGGCCCATCCGGAAACCGCTCCCTCAGATGCCGTGAAAAGCATCATTCATGGGCCGCTGATGAACGCCGATAAACGCCGATAAGCAATTTGGTTTTATCTGCGTTGATCGGCGGCCATTTGTTTTCTTCTCGTGTTCTCACGGTCGCGGCTCGGAGTCCGGATCGAAGTGGCGATCCAGATAGAGCCACAGGACGCGCGCGAAGCGCGTCACGGCGGGCACCAGAGGCAGATATGCCACAAAGGCCGCCACAATTACCACGTCGAAGCGCCACGGTGTCAGCCACCACAGCAACAGCACCAGCCCGAGGACCGGCGGAATCGAGAGCAGGTAGCTGAAATACATCGCACCCAGGAAGTAGCCCTGCTCGCGCTCATATTTCAAGTGGCACTCCGGACAGCGCTCATACATGGTGAGGTAAGTGCGCCACAGTGGTCCGCGAAAGATCTTCCCCTTGTGGCAGCGCGGGCACAGTTCGCGGACGATGGCTTGAACTTGCATGGGGGCTATTCGAACTTCGGGCCGATGCCGAGCTTTCTGCCGAGCCGCACCCATCGCGAGCCGGAGGCCAGCCGGATGCGTTCGGCCAGCACATCCGCGCGCTCTTTTTCCTGGCGCGCTTTGGCTTCCGCCGTCTGCCAGGCATCCACCATCTGATGGCCCGCGCAGTGGTCGAACGTGAAGTCCTGGTTCCTGGCGATCAGGGGCTGGGAAGTATCGTAATCGAACAGAATGCCGCTCTCCGGCACGTTCTCCGTCAGGAAGTCGACCGCGCGGAATCCGGCGGCCAGCAGTTGGGCGCGCAGGGCGGTGGCGCCGAATTCGCGCATTTCGAGGGTGGCTCCGCTGCCGCCGTGAAACGTGAGATCGTCAAGGATCTCTAGCGTGCCATCGCGGCGGCGATTGATGAGCACGCTGGAATCGCCCAAGGGCACGATGCGGAATTCGTGGAGTTCCGGGAAATGTTCGCGCAAGCGGTCCTCGGGATTGCAGTACACGGTGATGCCGAGGAAACCGTGGGGCTTCAGCATGCGCCGGGTTTCCTCGAACGCGCGCTCTACCGGGGGCGCGATGTGCTCCAGCACGTCGGCGGAGAGAATGAAGTCGTACTGCCCGGCCAACTCGGGGTGAGATTCGGTGAAATCGAGGCGCGGTTCGCGGTCGTAGAAGGTGTTGGTGTAATCGAACTTCTCGGCCAGAAGGCGGTTGTAGCAATCCTTGTCGCTCATGCCCAGGCCGCGGATGGCCTTCATTTTGGGGAAGCCGGGCAGCGGCAAGCTGCGTCCAAACAGCTCGATGGAGAGCAGGCGGATCAACCCGCGGAGGCGCACGTTGGACCCGCAGGCGCAGGTGGCGGGTTCGCTGGCGAAGTGGTCCACTTCGTTGGGGGCGCCGCAGATGTTACAGGTGAAGCAAACCATCGGGACTTTCAGGGTACCAGTGCGCGGGTCTTCCAGGTCATGCGGAAGCCGGGCGGCAGATCCAGGCGCCGGGCTTGTACGAAGAAGCTGCCGACGCCCGGCAGGTCGGGAAGAAAGAGGATCTCGTCGGAATAGATAGTCTCCCCGCCGCCACGCAAGGGGGACTTCTCCGGCTGCTGGCGCGTCCGGATGGTTTGGCGGAGACCGGGCACGCCATCCGTGCCCTCCAGGTCGGCGAAAAAACGATAGCGCGTGCTCGAAAGCGAGCCGTCAGGCCCGTTTCGGCCGGGCCGTCCTCCACTCGGAAGCTGCTCCACACCTTCGCGGATTACTCCTGCCTTGTCGCCAAGGATTTACCGATTCCCAGCGAGAACATCGCGCCGCCGATTCAGCAGGGAGGCCCGGCCGAGCGCATATTTTGACGCCTATGCCGCGACCCGAGGTCCGCCCCACAATCGCCCCTATCGCCCCGACGACCCGAAGCCGCCGGCACCGCGCGAGGAATCGGCCAGATCGCCTTCCAGCCACTCCACCGCC
>JADGNT010000147.1 GCA_017883345.1 Candidatus Solibacter sp.
AGGTTCCATAGCTCGCCGAAGCTGCTGGCCGAGTTGAATCCCGGCAAGAAACTGGACACGGCGGGGGAGCGGATCACCGTACCGAATGTGCGGCGCGCCACTGTGCGCCTGGCGTTACGCGTGGTGGTGTCGAAGTCAAAACGCACGGTAATCGCCTACGGCGCTGGCGACAAGGAACTGGCGCAGTATCCGGCCACGATAGGCGGCATGCACGATCCGCTGCCGATTGGTCATTGGACCATCACGGGCGTTGTGCACTATCCGTGGTTCAACTATGACCCGGAGCACTTCTGGAACGCGAACCCGAAACAAGCCAAAGCGGTGCTCCCGCCGGGCCCGAACAGTCCCGCCGGCGCAGCGTGGATCGGCCTCTCGAAAGAACATTATGGAATCCATGGGACGCCGGATCCGGGGCATATCCGGCATGGCGAATCGGCCGGGTGCATCCGGATGACGAACTGGGATGTCGCTGATCTATCGCACATGGTTCGACGGGGCACACCGATCGTCCTGGAGGAATAGCTTTGAGGCTCTGCCTTTGCATTGCCGGGCTGTTCCCAGTGTTTCTCGCTGTTGGCGCGACCTCTTCCATTCTCGAGATGACGCCGCCCATCCGCGGACTCTCCCTCGCGAATCTGCGGGATACGTTCGAAGAAGTTCACAACGGACGTCCGCATGAGGCGATCGACATTCTGTAGCCGAGAGGGACACCGGTGCGTGCGGTGGTATCCGGGACCGTCCGCAAGCTGTTCCTCGGCAAACCGGGCGGCAAATACGATGTACCAGTTCGCCGAAATGGGAGTGTATTGCTACTACTACGCGCACTTGGACGGGTACGTGGAAGGGTTGCGTGGGGGAATGCGGGTCGAGCGTAGGGACGTCATCGGTTTTGCCGGATCGACTGGAAATGCGGATCCGCGCACGCCACACTTGCATTTTGCGATCTTCGAGTTGGGGCCGGAAAGGCTGTGGGGGAAGGGGAAGGCCGTCGACCCATATCCTGGCCTCGTAGCCGCCGTGAAGCGAGCGAAATAGCGGACGATCTTCTCCTGTTGGCGGCCATAACGAGGTTCGCCTGTCGAGGTCGTCGAGGGGCTGCTCTAGCGTAAGAGGCGCGAATGTCCATCTCCCAATCAGACCCTCCCGCTCCACAATCGTCAGCCAGTATCAAGCATTTCTGTTCTTTCCAACTTGCTGAATCGCTCTTACTTCGACGAGCTGGCCTTCTGCCTTTTAACCTGCAGCTCGTTCACCACCTGCTGCACGTTTAGAATCGCCGACGCGACCTTTTCTGCCCGCGCGCGCTTCGATTGAGAGTCGACCTCACCAGTCAGTGTGACGACGTGATTCTTGACAGCGTATTTTACGCTCTCGTGAAGCTTCTCTTTGATGAGAGCCGCATCCAGGTTGCTCTCGATAGCCTTGTCCAGATCCGAGTTCACCGTTTTAGCATCACTCTCGGCGCCCGGCGGAATCACTGCAATCTGGTTCGACACAACTTGGGCTCCCGCGATGGACCTTGCGATGGATTCGGCTTTTGACTTGTCACCGTCTGCCGCTACGTGTCCGCCCAGGGTCACGACGCCCTTGTCGCGATCCTGACTTACCGAGACATCTTTGTAGCCGGCCTTATCCAGCGATGTACGGATACTGTCGGAAACGTCGGTTGTCTTCGTGGGCGTCGCTGAGCACCCTACCAGAGTCCCGACAACCACCACCGCCAGCAAGCACAAGCACGGTTTGAGCGCTTTCATATTTCTCCTTTAATACGACATCGGTCAATCTCCTTTCAGAGCATGTGAAGGACCGAACGTATCTGGACGGAATAGGCCAACGCGGCGTGCTGCCAGATACCCAAACGGGCGGGCACCGTTGCTCTGGGAGGCCCTCAGGCTCGTAACGATATATGGTCACGTGACCAGGTATGGTCAAAGCGGAAACCTCCTCGAAGAGAGTCAACGAGAACGAAGCACCGCCGCTCTGGAAATCTGCCCGGCTACCTTGCCGGTGGCCTCATTGCCCCCGCTCCCGTGTGGTGTCGTCCTCCCAGACACCAGGCCCGTGATGCCGCTGGTTTCGGGACTGGCGACTCGCCGGTGCCCGCGCCCCTTCGCCGCCGATGTTCCGCAACCCGGCAACCAAAGCAACGACCTTGCCGGGAAGTATCCTCCCCTTTCTTGTTTTGGCGAAGCCTGGGCAAGCTCGTTCCGGGCGTTGCCCCCAGTGTGTTGCAGAGGCAAACGAGAGGGACCGGCGGTAGGCACTGGCCCGCCGAAATGGCCCCATCCCCCGCCGCCGCTCACACGTCTTCTTGACGTGACATGCCAGAACCGGGTCTAATTACTCAAGATATCGCAATCGTGCCCGAACGGGGCCCGCATTGGAACAGGACCGTTACATGAAGCTTGCCGTGCTCCATCCCTCCTACGAGGGCTCCCGCTCTCCGCTCAAAGACCTGGCATCCGAGTTCGATCCCGCGCGCTACCTGCCGGAGCACAACTGGACGAACTTCCGTATTACGAAGGCGGCGGCGGCGCGCCAGATCAGCGAGATTGCGCGCATGGGGTTCGATGCGGTGGTCAACTTATGCGATGGCGCCTGGGACGAAGACCGTGCCGGTCGCGAGGTGGTGCAGGCGCTGGAGCAACTGAACGTGGCGTTCACCGGTGCGGGCTCGGCGTTCTACGATCCGTCGCGCGTAGCGATGAAGATGGCCTGTCACTCCGCGGGTGTCGATTTTCCGGCCTATGTCGTCGCCCGCACGCCCGACGACGTGCAGCGGGCCCTGGAACTGCTGCGGTTCCCGATGATCGTCAAACATCCGCACGGATATTCGAGCATCGGTATGACTGCGGAATCGCGCGTGACCGGCGAGGATCAGCTTCGGCAGCAGATCGCGCGGACGATTGCGGCCTACGGAGCGGCCTTGGTGGAAGAATTCATCGAGGGCCGCGAGTTCACTGTCCTGGTAGCCGAGCCCCGCGACGAGCGGGAGGAAGCCTGGGTACTGCAGCCGGTGGAGTTCCTGTTTCCCGAGGGCGAATCGTTCAAGCACTTCGACCTGAAATGGAAAGACTACCAACAGATGCAGACGCGGGTGGGCGCCGAAGAGCCGCTGGCCATCCGACTGCGTGAGGCTGCGGCCCTAACCTTCAAGGCGTTGGGCGGATCCGGTTATGGCCGCTGCGACCTGCGGGTGGACGCCGCAGGCGGGGTGTATCTGTTGGAGATCAATCCCTACTGCGGCGTGTTTTATCCCGATGGCCAATTCGGCAGCGCGGATTTCATCCTCGCCAACGATCCGGCCGGGCATCGCGGTTTCCTGGAACATCTCCTGGCTTGTGCCATCCGAAGACGCGACCGCGTGCGGCGCCCTTGGGAGCTCCGTTACCAGCGGCCGCGCGGATTCGGCCTGTTCGCGGCCTGTCCCCTACGCGCCGGCGAGATCGTGGAACGGTACGAGGAGAGGGCGCACGTTCTGGTTTCCCGCCGCCATGTCGAGCGGAACTGGCAGGGGCTGTGCCGCCAGTGGTTCCACCACTATGCCTGGCCCGTGACCGACAACCTGAACGTGATGTGGAGCGACGATCCGGAGGACTGGCGCCCGATCAACCACGCCTGCGACCCCAACACCTGGCTCGACGGCCTGGACCTGGTGGCGCGCCGCGACATTCGGCCCGGCGAGGAATTGACGGTCGACTACGCAACCTTCTGTGGTCCGACCATGAGCGCGTTCGAGTGTCACTGCGGATCCTCGGGTTGCCGCCGCGTGATCCTCGGCACCGATCATCTGCTGCCGCTCGTCCGCAAGCGATATGGCGATCACGTTTCGGATTTCGTTCGCGGGACATGGCGGAATATCGGGCCGGATTGGCAGCCGCCCTTCGAAATCGTACAGAACAGCTATGGGCTAGGACTGGTGGCGCGCCGCGCCTGGCGTGCCTGGGAGGTGATCACCCCGCTCCGGTTCGGGCCGGCCACCGCCGTGCCGGCCCGTTGGACCGTCCAGTGCGGCCCCAACCAGCACGCCGAGCCGCTGCCGTTCCAACTGCGCTACGTCAATCACTCCTGTGCTCCCAGTGTTCAGTTCGACTTGGAAGGGGGTGTCCTGCGAGCGATTCGGGATATCGAGCCCGGTGACGAACTCCACTATTTCTATCCCTCCACGGAGTGGGCCATGGCCGATACTTTCGATTGCCAGTGTGGGGCGGTCGATTGCCTGGGGCGGATCGGCGGCGCGTCGGAACTGCCGGTGGAGGTTCTCCAACCGCACTTGCTGTCGCCTTACATTCGCGAAGCCCTGCGCGGTGGTTCAGGAGAGCCCGTTCCCGCCACGGAGCCCCCTCAATTCAGTTCGCTTCGACCGGGATGCTGACTGTCATTCGGCTCTCGCGATAGGTACCGATATTGCGACATAACGCCGTGTTCCGTGGCCGGGGCACTAACTGGCTTCACCACGAAGGCGCCGGGTGCCACTTGGCCGATCGGGAGAAACCCGGTCAGGCTGCCGCCTTGCCTGCAAGGTGCAACGACCCCCGCACGGTTGCCTCGGACCAAATTTCCGCGTAGCGTTGGCACCCCCAGCGGTGCAACCGGGTGCTCTCCTCACCGTCGGGTATCGCGTCAGTTGTGACCCAGACCTCGGCGAAGGACACCAGCAAAAAAGCGCAGAACGCCGAGAGCACCACGGCAGGCGAGAAACCACGAACGAATGACAACCTTCAATTTACCAATCAGATCAGGATTTCCGGGGAAACACAGTCCGCCCAGCCCAGGCCGCCCAGCCCGCCCCTCGCCGCTTCCCTCGCGCCTTCGTTTTCGATATGCTCAATTCCAGCCCGGGAATAGCCGGCCGGCCCTCATCGGCCTATGTCCGCCCGTGCTAGGAGGAGTCGTTGTGAGAACCAGACGAGAGTTCTTGGGCGCAGCCGCCGCGGGCCTGGTCGCCGCGTCCCAGCCCTTCGCCAACGCCCAGACAGCCGCTCAGCCGGGCCACGATTTTCCCCTGGAAGATTACCACGTTCATCTCAACACCATGACGCTCGAACAGGTGATCGCGAGGTCGAGGGAAACCGGCGTAAAGTACGGCCTCCTGGAGCACCTCGGCACCAAGGAGAATGAGTACCCCATCATGCTCTCGAACGACAAGGAACTGCTGGACTGGATCGCCAAACTCAAAGACCAAGGCGTTTACATCGGGGCGCAGGCCGAGTGGATCGACTGGGTTCCGTGCTTCTCCCAGGAAGTTCTCTCGCGGCTCGATTACATTCTCACCGATTCCTGGACCGTTCGCGACGCCAATGGCAAGCGCATCAAAGCCTTTTCGGCGGGTTACGATCCCGGCGACGATCCCGAAGCCTTTATGAAATGGTATGTGGACTGGATCGTCGAGATTCTCGAGCGGACGCCTCTTGACATCTGGTCCCACCCCATGTGGGTCACGCGCAAGTTCAGCACGCAGCTCGAAAAGATGTGGACCGAGGAACGCATGCGGCGGGTCGTGATGACCTGCAAGACTACGAACACCGCGGTCGAGATCGACTCCAGTGTCCGATTGCCCACTATGCCGTTCCTGAGAATGGCCAAGGAAGAAGGAGTCAAATTCAGTTTCGGCGCGAGCAGCCAGGGCGTTCGCGTCAACCCCATCGACTGGTCCATCAATACCGCCAGGGATCTTGGCCTGGCGAAGAAGGATATGTTCCAGCCCGCGCCCAAGGGCCGCAAACCGGTGCAGATCCGGAAGCTCCGGGCCTGACGGCCCGCCGGCGTCCGGTTTGTTCCACATATCGCCGCAGGCCCGGCCGAATATCATTTAATCCTGGTGGGAACAGCCGCAAGTCCACCGCTGCCCCTGTGTTTGCTTCCCGCGTTCGGGCCACGGCTAGGCGCGGTGTCCGGCCGCTTTGCGCGCCGGTGCCGGCATCAACCCTCGCATTCGTAATGGCAGGCTACCGCGACGCCACCAAGCGGGCAGTAGCAGTGCAGCCGGTGCCGGGCGAGCGGCCGAGGCGTAAATCTGCTACGGTTTAGGGTATCGATATCGTGATATCTCAAACGGAGATAGACCTATGATCACGCGACGCGAGGCGGCTCGCAGCGCCGCCGTAACGGCTCTCTCTTATTCCAGAATTCTGGGCGCCAACGACCGGATCGGTCTGGGTGTGATCGGCACCGGGGGGCGCGGTACCTACGTAATGGGCCTGTTCCAGAAAAACTCCGACGTCGATGTGCGCGCACTGTGCGACGTGTATCCGGCCCGATTCCGGGAGGCGCTTTCTAGCGCGCCGAACGCCAGAACCTTCGGGGACCATCGTAAGCTCCTGGAACTGGCGGAAGTCGACGCGGTTCTGATCGGGTCGCCCGATCACTGGCACAAGGACCACGCCGTAGATGCCATGAATGCCGGCAAGGATGTCTACTCGGAGAAGCCCATGTGCCGCCTGCGCGAAGAGGCGCCGGTCATGGTGAAAACCGCTCGCGCCACCGGCAGGATCCTCCAGATCGGATTGCAGCAGCGCTCCGGGCAGATCTATTTGGAGCCGCTCGACAAGTTCGTGAAATCCGGAGCCATCGGGAAGATCGGCCACATCGACGCCGTATGGCACAGCGGCGTGCCGGGACCGCTGCGCAAGGAACCCGCGCGGCAGCCCGCGGATCTCGACTGGCTGCGTTTCCTGGGACCGGTGGCATATCGCGACTGGAATCCGGGGATGTATTTCAGCTTCCGCTCCTTTCTGGAATTCAACGGCGGCAAGATGACCGACTTCGGCCACCACTGGATGGACGTCGTGCATATGTATATGGGCGAACGCGCTCCGCACGCAGCGACGTTCGCCGGCGGCATATATTACGACCGCCAGGACGGCCGCACGGCGCCGGACACCTGCAACGCGCTGTTCGAGTACGACGGTTTCTCCGTGCTTTTCCAGTCCAATGCGTATGCCGTGGCGCCGGGGTACGGGGTTACGCTCTACGGGGATCGGGGCAGGCTGTTCGTGAACCGCAATCGCTGGGAGTTCACGCCGGCGGGCCGCAACGCGGAGACCGTGAAGCGGGACATCGCCGGCGACATCACCGCCGACCACGTGCGCAATTTTCTGGATTGCTGCAAGAGCCGCAAACTGCCGAACGCCGACGCGGCACTCGCGGCTGTTTCCATTCTGCCGCCGCTGCTGGCGGTGCAATCGTACCAGGAGCAGCGCCGGATCCGCTTCGACCCGGTGCGACTGGAGGTCTTACCGTTCTGAGGAAGATGGCCGGGCGCGCCCGGCCGGAATAGGAGAGATGATGCGCGGAATCGTATCTTTGGCGGCAGTACTGTACCTGGCGCCTGGCCTCGCGGCGCAGGGTGTTCCGGCGGGTTTCACGAAAATCTCGGCAGGCCCGAGTCTGCAGGGCTGGCATGTCAGCCAGGTGAACCATCACGGGAACACCCAATGGAAAGTGGAGAACGGTGTGCTCACCGCCACGCAGGACAAGAAGGACAACGGCGGGATTGTGCTGACGGACAAGAAGTACAGAAACTTCGAGGTCTACCTGGAAATGAACCCGGACTTCGGGTGCGACAGCGGGTTGTTCCTGCGCTCCACCGAGAAGGGCGAGGCATACCAGGTGACGCTCGACTATCTGCCCGGCGGCAGCATGGGCGGCATCTATGGCGAAGCCTTACAGGGCGTGCGTGGCGCGCAGACGCCCGAGTGGGAGAAGAACTGGAAGAAGGGCGAATGGAACACCATTCGCGCGCGCATCGAAGGCGCCGTGCCCCACATCCAGGTTTGGATGAACGGGACGCTGGTCACCGACTGGACAGACACAGCCAACCACCTGCCGGGCGGCGCTGAGGACGGGATGATCGCGGTGCAGATACATGGTGGCAACCGATGCAGCCCGGGGCTGTATCACCGCTACCGGAACGTGGCCATCAAGGAACTGCCGTAGCAGCGTATCAGAGGAAGACCGTCGCCACATCGGGCACCAGCGGGATCGGGTTTTGACTACGGACATCAGGATCTCAAGCTGCCATGCCACCCGAGTTGATGACGGCTCAGCGTTGGTCACCGGTTGCCGCAAGAGAGGTTGTCCGTGTAATGTGCCCAACCCCGGCCGCAAATGGCTACCGATAATGAAATATCGCTCCTCAGGAGGCAGGCGCCACCACTGCCCTGATTGCGGTCGTTCGACGGTTTGGCGACGCCGGGTCTATGTGGATCTGATGCGTAAACACTACGGCGTTAATAGCGGGTAATCATCACGGACATGTTCTTCCTCGAACGATCTCCGTCTCGACGGCCCGCCTGCGGACGGGACGTCAGGCAGCCGGGTTCGGAGCCCACTCCCCGCGGTGGTTTTTCTGTCCCCGGTTTGCCCGGCAGGATACGGCTTGTCCTCTATGTGTGCCCTCACCCCCCCTTCACCGCTTCTGGAATATCCGGGCCGCGTCCGCCTGGTGCTGATTGGTCCACCACTGCTCCCCGCCCGCCGGATCGTCCGGGTACGCATTCTGCGCGTTCCAGCATGCCAGTGCGACCGCCAATACCAGGTCGTCGTGCGTCCCTTCCCGCCACACCGCGTACTGCTCGTGGCCGGGGAGCGTGATCTTCACCTGCATCGCCGCCATCTCCTTCAGCAGGTCCGCACCGTGCTCCAATCCTGCTGCGATCCGCGGCACTTTGCGTTGCAGCAGCACCTGTAAGCCCAGAATCAAATCCCGCTTCGGGACCCCGTAATACCCGCCCTCTTCCGTTGGCTTCAGGCCGCTGGTGATGTTCACCGCCATCAGAACGCAAGCTGGCCCCGCCCTCCGCAGCAGATCCACCACCGGCCGGCCCACTCCCGTGCCATCCACTGCCAGCCGGCATCGGCCTGTCAGTTCGGGCGAGCGCGTCACTTGGACCACCCGCTCTACCACCTCCGGATACGGCGTCCCCAGCGCGATCCGCTCCAGGCACCGCAGTTGCAGCGACACCACCTTCTTCCAAGCGAACATCACCGCGTCCCACTCCCCCGTCGTCTCCGCCCGCTCCAGCACCGTGATCGCCGTCGGGTCCCTGCTCTGTCCGAAATCCACCGCAACGAAATACCAGTCCTTCTATCCTCCTGTGCCATAAGGCTCCGCCTTGTGCATCCGAGCGCAGCTCGGACCTGGAGTTTCTACATTTTGCTGGTAACTTTCATGGGCATCAGCCCCGGAGGGGCGCGAGA
>JADGNT010000148.1 GCA_017883345.1 Candidatus Solibacter sp.
TTCGCCGGACATGAACAACGGCGCGTTCAGCCAGAGGTTCAAGAGAAGGATGGTAAGGGCAAGGAGGCCCGGGCTGGCGATCGGGGACAGACAAGACTGCCAGCGACCCGGGGACTGACAAGACTGCCATGAATTTCCGGCGCTCTTTGCCGGAAATTCGCTGGCAGTCCTGTCTGTCCCCGGTTTCACGCGGCGCGCTCCCGGCGAAGACCGATCCAGAACAGCGCCAGGATGGTCACCAGGGTCAGCAGGGTGAGTACCCGGCCCACCTTGTTTTCGAGCGGCGTGAGAAAGGCGATGGAGATCTCGTGATCGCCGGGCGGCGCGTCGATGACCATCATGTCCATGGCATCCTTGCGCACCACCAGCGGCGTTCCGCCCGACCATGCATGCCACGCCGGATCGTAGGTCTCCTGCACCAGGACGGACTGGCCCGGACCGACTTTGGCGTGCGCGCGCATGGCGTCCGTGCCGGCGCGCTTCAAAGTGGCCGGCGAATCCGGACCCTTTTCGACGACGTCGCCGTAGGCCTGCAGGCGCTCCATGTCGTCGTTGTATCGCGGCGGCTTGACCGCGTTCAGCCTGGCGGTCTCCACCACGCGAATGCGGTCGGGCCAGCGGCGCGGCACCTTGTAGATGACGTTGCCCTGCTTGTCGTCGAAGAGAACCGGGAGGACGCCGTCGAACTTGTGGGGAAACTGGAAATCCTTGAACACCTCTTGCGACTGTTTGTCGGCGACGCAGATGGAATCCACGCCCATGCTCTGCATCCAGAGGATGGTGGGTTTCGGGTCGGGGCCGAGGTTGGTCTCCCACTGGGCCGGCTCGACCTGGCTGTTGAGAAGTCCCTGCTCGCTGCCGCCGCCCACCTGCGCCAGATCGTGCCAGGTGTCGAACCAGAAACGGATGCTGCCAGTGGGATAGGCGCGGGCATCGGGCATGTTCTTCCAGAGCCAGTCGGTGACGCGGTATTCCACGCGGTTGGTGTGGTCGGGCCATGAAGGAACGATGTCCCAGGCGCGGAGCAGGTAGTTGTGGGTGGTCCAGAACGCAGCCAGTACGAGCACGATGGCCACACCGTGCCATACCACTTGCGGGCGATGCCACATCCAGTGCAGGAAATACACGATCATCATGATGTAGATCATGTCGAGCTCCGGCAGGAGCCGGGTGGGCTCGCCGGTGACGCGGAAATTGAAATAGTAGTTGCCCAGCACGTTGAGCGTGAAGAAGACCACGGCGCCCGCCAGAAACACTTCCCAGGTGCGCGCGGTTTTGGCGCGGGCGAGCCTGTCGGTGGTGACCGCGAAGGCGATGGCCACCACCACCGCGACCCAGAGGGACCAGGTGGTCCCGTGTTCCGAAACGTATTTCATGTTGGTCGACGTGACCACGAAGTACGAGGGCACCAGCCAGAAGGCGGTGAGCCCGTAGGCGAGGACCGGAATGACGAGGGCTGGTAGCACGATCCGCTTGTCCTGGCGGGTGATCCAGAAACTCCAGACCAGGATGGGGTAGAAGGTGGCGAGCGCGGTGGCGCCATAGAAATTGTTGGAGGCGACGCCGGCGGAGAATATAGCCGCTGCCGCTATGGCCCAGGGCCGGGGCTTCTCCAGCGCCAGCCAGGTGAAAGCCAACGCAATCGGGATGAGCGCCAGCGCGCTCATGTGCGGGCCCTCGCCGTACTTGACGAGCACCCCCAGCCGTTGCGGATGCAGCAACCACGCGTCGCCACGGAAGCGCGGCATGAACAGGAATATGGGCGACATCAAGGATGTCGAGACGGCGGCCAGCCAGGCGCAGCCGCGCGAGCCGGTTCCGACGCGCATCAGCAGATAGACTCCGGCGATACCGATGGCGTATAAGAAGGCCGTGTAGAAATGGTAGGCCTTGACCGGCCAAAAGTGGGTGAGCTTGGAAATCGCGGCGGTCCCGTAGCGCAGGGCCGGCGGATAGATGTAATCGAAGCGCGTGCCGGCATACCACAGCGGCTGCCACTGGGGATGCGGCCAGTGGTCGGAGAGAAAGCGCGCGTCGCCAATGAACGTGCTTTCGATGGAAGCCCATTTGTCGGTGTACTTGGCTTTGAAGTAGGGGCGGATCAACACCGCCGTGAACAGGAACACCAGGAAGAAATCCAGCAGGATTTGCTTGGGGCGCGAGAGCTTGGGA
This sequence comes from Candidatus Solibacter sp., assembly GCA_017883345.1. Classification (GTDB taxonomy): domain Bacteria; phylum Acidobacteriota; class Terriglobia; order Bryobacterales; family Bryobacteraceae; genus Solibacter. The sequence continues at coordinate 2,173 of JADGNT010000148.1, forward strand.
AGAGAAGTCAATTCAGTCTACCTGCCGCGTTTGGCGGCGCCGGGATGGGTATCCAGCCGCGGTCAAACGTTCATTATGGCATGCCGGGAATCGTAGGTAGGGCGGAGGACGCCGCTGGGGATCGGGAGCGTGGGCGGCGGCTGGAGTGGGACGGGGACAGGGAATGCCCAAACGAAGCCATTTTGGCGTGAAAGTAGTTTGGGGTGAGGGACTTAGGGACGGTGGATCGAACCCTGGCGGGTCGGGTTCGGCGGCGCGGCTGGGGGTGGAATTGACGCAGTGCTGGAGTTGGCTTTGCCTATTTTTGAGGCGGGTTGAGTTTTCTGGCGTTCTGGGAGAATGAACAGCAGTCGGGCACCGGGCGTGCAAAACAGAGCAGAACCGCATTTGGGGACGAATTGCCGTCCTAGCCCGGCAGCCGGCTTCCACGTTGGGCGTGGTAGCCTCGCCCGGCCGCCAAAAGGACCTGCGCGACGGTGAGCCGCAATCACCGGAAGGGGTTGTCGACTGCAATGCCGAAATATTTCTGGCCGGCGTTCAGGTCCTCCGACCAGATCCGTCCACAACCGCCCCGCTCCGCGGCTGCCACAATCATGCCGTCATAGAAGTGCACACCGTACGCCGCGCGAACAGCCACGGCACGCCGGACGATGTCGCCGTCGGGGACAACCACGCGAATTGGACCCAGCGCGTCAAGCACGGCCGCCACATCCTCGGAACGCGCGGCAGGCTGCATCTTGTGCAGAAGGGTGGCCGCAAACTCCGCCAGCACCTGTGTCGACACTAAGATGTCTCCCGCCAGAGCCCTCCTGACGAGGTCCTGGGCGATGCGCTGCTTGTGTGAATCGCCCGGGTCGTAGGCGTAAACGAGCACATTCGTGTCGAGGAATTCAGGAGCGGGCATATAGGTCCGCCCGCTTCCAGGTTCGCTTGCCAACCTTGAACCGGAAGCTCTCGAAGCTGCGCTCCAGCGCCTCCCGTTCGCGGCGTCTCCGGCCAGATGCGGCTCCCTCGGCAGCGAGCTTTTCCAGGTGGTCGCGAACCAGGCCTGTCAGGGTAGTGTCCCGCTCGACGGCGATCTTGCGCACTTTCTTGACGAGTTCATCGTCGAGAGAGAGAGTGAGATTCATATCCCCATAATAAGGGAAACCCATAACCCGTGCAAGGGCTCCAGTAGACTCGGCTACCCGGAAGTGTCGTGGTCCCCCAAACGGCGTTCCGGGAAATCACACCTGGTAAGTCCCCTAAGGGCCAGCGCAAGAATCACCTCACATGGGCTGACTGGCAGGTGTGGCAGCAACCGCGAAGTTATTCTTGCGTGGTGCCTCAGCGTCAATTGGCAGTCTCACCCAAGGGCGCGGATCCGCATCGCTTCTATGCCGCGCTTGAGCCGCGCCGCCGGAAAGCCAGGGCTGCGAGCAGCGCTAGCGTAGCCACCGAAACTACGGCGGCTAGCGGGAGGTCGCCTCGGCCGGTCCATGCCAGATCGATTTCGCAATCGCCCTGGCACCGCGGTTGGATGACCAGAAAGCCCATGCCGTCGGCGGAGACCGGCTTTGCCTCGCCGTGGACTGCGGCCTTCCACCCGGGGAACCAGGCGACCTGCACCGACAGGAGATCGCCGGGATCGAGGTTGGCGCGGATGCGGGCTCTTCCGCCGCCCCGCCACTCGAAGGCGGCCGCCGGGCGGGCGGCATCCACGGTGGCCCGCGCATACTTGAGGATGTCGGCATACGCGAACTTACCGGGCGGGCGATGCGGCACCAGTTCTCCGGGCCGGACCACGTGAGCGAGCGAGGTTCCCAAAGGGAGGACCGAATAAATGGCGTCGCCGTTCTCGCGATGCAACAGAGGGAGCACGCCATCGAAGCGTTCGGGCGCCCGGATGTCCTTATACTCATCGGTGCTGGCGGGGCCGTTGACCACGATGGCCTGGACGCCGAGCGCGCGCAACCGGTTGATGCCGGCTTCGGTTGTGCTTGAATCCACCGCGGAATTGACCTTGTAGGGGACTTCGTTGAGCACCGGCATGGACTGGCCCTGGTCGCAGCAGCCGATCAACTGGGGCGTGGCGGAAAAAGCGTTCAGCCAAAACGCGGTGGACCCGGTAACGTAGACTCTACCGCCTGGCAGATTGGCTTGGAGCCAGCGCGCGGTGGTGTATTCCGATCGCTTTTCCAGGTCCGCGCGCTGGATGTCGAGCCGCGCCCGCCAGCGGTAGTTTCCGTACTGCACCACCACTGGACCCAGGCACAGCGCCAGCAAAACGGGCCTGGTCCAGCGCGGGAACAGGGTGTAGAGAGCCCAGGCCGTGCAACCCAGCAGCAGGCAGGCGCCGATTTCAAACTCCAGATGCAGGCGGCCCACCTGCGGCAGCAGCTCGAAGGTTTCCGAGTGGGCGGTGGCCGCCATGGCGCCGGCAAGCGCGGAAAAGAGGATGGCGAACCGCACGGCTAAAGGCAGGCGGGTACGGGCCAACAGGAAGCCGGCGGCCGCCACCGAGCCGAGCGCCAGCACGAGCGGGAGCGGGCCGTAGTGGAGGCTGTTGGTAAAGCCGCGGTGCATGTCTCCGGCGTTGGCGCCCACCCGGAACATGCTGGACGGCGGCACGCCGAAGCAGGCCAGGCAATAAGCCAGCGCGGAGGCGCTGGCCGCGACCCCCCAGGCGGCCCGGCGGCGGTCCCGCGGCTGCGCGCAGATCCAGCAGAACACGGCCACGCCGAGCGCCATGCTGCCCGGGATGTTGGTGAGGAAGACGAGCGCGATGGAGAGTGCCGCCAGCGCCAGGGCCCTCCCGGTTCTTTTGACGAGCGCGTTTTCGAGCGCCAGAACGACCACCGGCAGCAGGGTCATGGCGGTGACGTGCGGGCCCTCGCCATAGACCGTCATCACCTGAAGCCGGCGCCCGTACCACAAGCCGCCGAGATCCCGCGCCACGTCCGCCATCAGCAGGGCGGATGGCGAGAACAGCCCGTAGCACAGCGCCGAAAGGAAGGCCGCGCCGCGCGGCGCTCCCAAGCGCACAGCCATCCCATAGAGCGCCGGCGCGCCCAACGCATAGGCGACGCCAATCACGCCATGATAGGCCCTGGCGGCCGGAATATGTCCCAGGGATGCGGTCGCCGCCACCACCAGGTGCAACAGGGGAACGTAGGTATCCTGGTAAGGCATTCCGCAGTGCCATAGGGGGTACCACGAAAAGTCCCCCCAGTGCCCGGAAATGTAGCGGGCGATGGCGATGAAATAGCCTTCCACGGAACTGAACTGGTTGGTGTACTCGACCTTCAGCAGGCGCCAGGAGATGGACAGGTTCAGCGCCGTCAGTACGAGGAAGGCGGCAAGGTTGGACGTCGCCAGATTCGCCACCCGTTGTATGGCGGTGGAGGACCTCACGCTCTCATTGGACATCAAGCCGCGCCCCCGGCTTCGAGGCGGTAGAATCGCCGCGCCGTGCCACCCAGCAGATGCTCGCGCGTCTCCATGGTCTGCGGGCCAATGGCTTGGGTGAACGCCGCCAGCGCTTCCTTCCAGGTCCCCGCCGGCAGATAACTCGGCCAGTCGCTGCCATACATCACGCGTTGGGGACCAAACGCCGCTAGCGCCGCGCGCACCGCCGGCTGAAACTCCGCCGCCGTCCACTGGGTGGGCGCGTGCGTAATCAGCCCGCTGATCTTGGCAAACACATTGGCATACCGCGCCAGGGAGGACGCACCCATTGCGCGCCCCGTCCCCACGTGATCGATCGCCACTTGTAACCCCGGAAACCCTTCCACTATCGCTGGAGTAAACCCCGCACTCACATCGAGCGTAAGCCCCCGCCGTTCCAGTTCGCCGAGCCCTGGCGGCAATTCCCCCTCAAACGCATAGCAGACGCCGCGGAACTTGGGATGGCGCCGATACTCGTCCAGCACGTCGCCCACCCGGGGATCGGCCAGGTCCGCCCATCCCACCACGGCGCGAATGAAATCGTGCTCGGCCGCGAGGCCCAGCAGCCACCGCGTCTCCTCTACGCTGGGGACGCGCGCGACCACCACCGACCCGTCAAACCGATTGCGTTTGAGAATGGGAAACAGCAGTGCGGGAAGGTACTGTCGGGTGAAGTGCTGGTGGGAATCGATGCGCGGAAAGCCGCCCGCGGCACTCACTTAGTGCACCGGAGGGAAGAATGCCCTCATGAATGGGGGCGGCCCAGAGGGCACCCCGCCTTAAAGGCTACGCTACGAGGGGAGGGCATGCTTAGAAAATGAAACTCAAGCCGCCGCGAACGCTGCGTGGAGTCTCCACCAGCAGCAACTGCTGCCCGCCCGCAACGCCGAGCGAAAGGTACCCTTGCGCCAGCATATTGCGCAGATCGGCGGTGGCTTCCATACGCCACGGCAGCATGCTCAGGCCGGGGATGAGCTGGCGCACGTACAGGTTCAGACCCGGCATCTGGCGCACCGAAGCCGTGCTGTAACTGTGCCCCGGCGATGCCCAGCGATGGTCGCCCGTCACCTGGTAGCTGGCGATCAAGTGCGTGCCGGTCCAGGGCGCCGTCGCCGTCACCCGCGCCGTGGCAGCCTTGCGGCGTCCGGCGCGAATCATACTCCGCAACTCATCCGGACTGCCGCTCACGATCTCCCGGTTGGCCGCCGTCAGCGCGCCCATCGATCCGTACATCACGGTGGCGGCCACATGCTCGCCCAGGTTTTGCGTCACGGCCGCCGTGTAGCCCGTGCTGCGGAAATCGCCGGCGTTAAACGTCGAAGTTCCCGTGAACAGGTCCGGCAGAATGTCGCCGCCGGTGTACATGCCCGCCGGCGCCACCAGCGATAGCGCCGCGTTGCTCACGTTCTCCCGGTACGTCGACACCTGGTAGGTGCGCGAGCCCATCTGGCGCGAATAGGCCAGCTCGAAATTCTCGCCGCGCTGGATGCGCGGCCGGCCTTCCCGTAAACTGATCCGCGGGAACAGTCCCAGCGTGCTCAACTCACGCTGCAAATCCGCGTCCTGCCGACCCTGGCCCGCCAGATCGGGACGCGCGTCGCCCGAAGTGTAGGCGAACGCCACTTCGCCGTTCTGGCCCAGCGAGTACGTCACCCGCGCATAAGGACTGGCGTAATTCACATGATCCAGGAAAGAGATGGAATTCAGGGTGAACCCGTACTGCACCGAAAGTTCGTCGGTGAGTTCCGTGCGGTCGTCGAAGCTCGCCGACATACTCCTTAGCATCGGCAGCGCGCCCTCGTTGCCCGCCAGCGCCGCGCCCAACCGGCCCGGCAGGAACAACTGCCGCATGGTGACCGATACTTCCGGATTTCCGCCGCCCAGACTGCGGCTGTAGCTGGTGCGGATCGCCGCCGTCGGCACTCCCGTCTGCGATCCGTAGCCCAGGTTGCCGCTCACCTGCAGCATGTTGTTCCCGTAGAGCGACGTGGCCAGCGCGAACGCCGTCCCCATGTCCGCCTCATTGCCGGTGCCGGAAGCGAGCGACCCTTCGCCAGCCGACAGTTTGAACACTCCGCGGGTTTCGCTGAACACCGCCGTGCGGCGCGAGATCTTCGAGTGCGTGCTGCTCGCCACGGCGTCGCCGTTGAAGCGCAGCACGGGCCGGGTGGGCGAGGCGCTGCGCAGCACCCACTTCCACTCATCGCTCATCAGGCTGCCGTTTTCAATCGGCGGGTAGGCAAACTGGATCGAGCTGAACAGCGTGTTCAGATTGACGTTGAGCACGCTCGCCATCCCGGGTTGTACCAGAATCCCCTTCCGCAACGCCGGCACAAACGCGGCCAGGGTGACTTTGATGGAGTAGAGATCGGGAGCGAGCCCCAGGAACCGGAAAGCGCCGCGGTCGTCGGTCAGCGCCCGCTCGAACTGGCGTTCCTGACGGTTGAACAGGATGACCGCCGCGCCCATCTGCGGAACGCCAGCGGCATCCGTCACAAAACCCGTGATCGCGCCCGCCATTTGAAGCGGAGTGGCAGCCTGCCCGAGGCCTGAGCCGGCAAGATACACCGCACTCGCCAGAACTAGCGAAACCACCGTTTTGTGCGTCCGTGCTTTTAGCATCAAACGACGCTCTATGGAGCGGGGAGGCCCCCGCTTATCCCTAGGTTACCGTAAATTGGGCTGAAGGGGTGAGCACCTGTTTACGGAATTTGTCGGTAATTTTCACGCGCAACGTGTATTGCCCTGGCAGCAGGTCCTTTAAGGGCAAAAGTTTTTCAATTGTTACCTGGTTGGCCGATGCCCCGGGAATCTTCGAAACATCCTCGGTGGTTTCGAAAATCTTCTCGTTGGTGCCGTTCTTGGTCACCTCGTACGACACTTCGCCTTCCGGTATCCGGTTCTCGCCGTCCGTCCCAAAGTTGTAGATTTTAAAGTAGATCCCCATCTTCTCGTCGCGCTTGAAGATGTCATCCACGCGCGGCCGCACCTTCGAAGTCCCAATCACGAACTGCCCCATCCCGATACTCTTGGTCGGCACGTGCTCGATCAGGTCCGCCAGCACGATGTTGCTCGCCGTCAGTTTCTCGCCGTCCATGCGCGGAACCACCAGCGCCACTTCGTAGCTGTTCAGGTTGCCGCCCACCACGTCCTTGGCCACCACATTCAACCGGTACGTCCCCGGCGCCAGCGGCACGCTCTTGTTGTAGATCGACTTGCGCTGCGCCGTCTGTTGCAGGTACTCCGCCGGGCTGGTGACTTCCACCGTGTCCTCGAAGTTGGTGACGATGCGCCGCGTCATGGTGCTGACCTTGCCGAAAATGTTCACCGCCGCCTTCTGCACGCCGTCCTTGGCATGGAACTGCAAGTCCTTATTGTCGAATTGCAGCGTGATGAAGGTCAGCACGCTGGCTTCCGTCAGCGGGAAGAAGTCCGCGCGCACCTTCATCGGCAGGATGTTGTAGCTGATCCGCGAATTGACGGCGGCTTCCAGATCCTTGAACTTCACCGCCGGCGGGCGCTGCAACTTGGCGAACTGCTCCAGGCGGTTGAACTGGTTCATCTTCTC
>JADGNT010000149.1 GCA_017883345.1 Candidatus Solibacter sp.
TGCACCACGCCGTATCGATGGTGAGCATCGCGCCGCTATCCAGTTCGAAGACGCCCACCGCCAGGTCCTCGCCTTCCAGGCCGGGACAGTGCAGATTGCGCGCGAATCCGCTGGCGCGCACCACCCGCGCGCCCGTGGCCCATTCAAAGATGTGGACGTAATGCACCGCCAGTTGAATGAAGCAGCCGCCGCCAGTCTGCGTGACGCTGCCCCGCCAGTTGGGGTTGCCCTCCCGCGCTTCCTGGGACCACATCATGCCGCCCTTGTGCATCAGGCGCGCGTAACAGTGCACGATGTCGCCCAGCCACCCCTGCCGCACCATGTCGCGCAGATCGTGGATCAGCGGTTGGTCGAAGTAGCTCATGTACAGCCCCACCGTGTGCGTGGATCTCTCCGCCGCCTGTGCGATGGCCTCCGCGTCGGCCAAATTGGGCGCCACCGGCTTCTGCAACAGCACGTGCTTGCCGGCCTGGATCGCCGCCACCGCCTGCGGACGGTGAAAATGGTTGGGACTGCTGATGATGACGGCGTCGATTTCGTCCGTCATAGCCGCGGAAAAATCGGTCGATGCCGCCGCCCCTGGGATGGTCTCCGCGGCCTTCTGCGCGGCTTCGGGTGCGGCGTCGATACAGTTGACCACCCGCACCCACTCCAGATCGCGATAGACGCCCAGGTAGTGCGCCGCCATCCCGCCGCATCCTACAAACGAAACGTTGATCATGCCTTCTTCTCCCGCGTTAGGTACAACGCAATCCACATGCCCCCTAGCGTCGCCGCCACCATGGCGAACGCCATAACGGGCGTCACCTTGAGGTACAGAATCAGCACGCCGCAGAACATCACGCTGGCCGCGATCGCCTTATCGGTGATCTCGCGCTCGCGGAAGAATAGCCATCCCGCAAACACGCTCAGCACGATCCCGGCGCGCTTGATGCTCACCGTGATCACCACCGGGATGTACGCGTAGGACGCCAGTTGAAAGAGCAGCGACACCGCGTCGAACAGCCCCGCCAGCACGATCCACTTCGCGTTGCCCTTCGCCGCCGCCGCGAAATCGCCCTTCTGCGATTTCGCCAGCAGATAGAACGAAATGCACAGGCCCACGCCGTACGCGAAGCTCTCGGTGAACACATCGCTCATCTTCACTAACTTCGCGTCCAGCGGGTTGGTCAGCGAGAAGATCAACGCCACAATCAGCATGTAGCGGCTGCCCTTGTATTCCAGCACCGCCTTGACGGGCGCGAGGCACCCCACCGCGAACAGTTGCCGGTGCATGGCCAGCGACCCTGCCACAATTAACCCCACACCCAGCAGCTTGATGGGCTCCGGCTTCTGTCCCAGAATGATGTAGGTGCTCGGGATCAGGAACACCGGGGTGAAGGCCAGGAACGGAATGCACATCGAAAGCGGCGAAATCTGCAGCGCCCGGAAGTAGAGCCACATCACGATGGTGATCAGCCCCACGTCCAGCACGAGGTAGATGAAAAAGGTCGGCATCGGCGCCAGTTGGAACAGGCCGAACAATAGGCCCGCATCGCGGATCTCGACCGGCACGCCGCGCAGCATCTGTACCAGCAGCACCACGGCGAAAACCACCGCCACCGCGATGCGAATCCAGAACGTGGCCGGAAACAGATCGCGCTGGTCGAGCGCGCGTTTCCGCCAGACGTCGGTCATCACGTTGGTCACGGACATGGCCGCCGCCAGCAGGAGTCCGATGGGAGCAAAACCCACGGTATCCATTTGATCCGCCGGCTATTTCGCCACCAGTTTCACCGGCCCCAACATGCCCGCCGGCAGCGAGCGCACGCTCTGCATATCCTGAGCAGTGAATTTTTCGCCGTATTTGGCCGTCAGTTCCTTGTAGTCCGGTAGTGGTCCCTTGGCCAGCACGTTGAGCGCCAGATTCGCTACCACCACGCGAATCGCGTTCTCGCCAGGCTTCAGCAAGCCGGTGATCTCAATTTCAAACGGCGCCTTCCACACCGCTCCCGCCGCCTTCCCGTTGACGAACACCTGCGCCGCCTCGCGCACCGGACTCTCCAGCCACGCCCGCATGCCCGATGGCGCACGCCGCTCCGACGCCGGGTCCACCACCGTGCCCTCGCCGAAGTTCAGGAACACCCGCTGCCCGGCGCGCAGCATCGCCGGTGGAGCCGCCACCGTGCGCTCGTAGGTCGCCGTGCCCGAGTAGAACTTGCGCGTGGCGTCATCGGTCCACGGCCGCAGCGTCGCCATCTGTACCTCCTGCGCCACCGCCTGCGCCGAATCCGGGAACTTCACCGTCCAGTTGGCGCTCACATCCACCGGCGGAATTGCCGCACCGCTCATCGCGGGGATCGGCGGCGCGACCGCCCTGGAGAACACCAGCACCCGCGATTCGTAGGGCGCCAGGTCCAGGTCCATGCTTGCCTTCGCCGCTTTGCCGGTGAACGGATCCCACCATGCCGCCTGCATTCCCTGTACGCGGAATGCCGCTGTCGCTTTCACCGCACGATTGCTGGTGTTGGCCAGGAAGTAGATGTCCGAGTACGCCAGCTTGCGATGCACCACGCCGACGTCCGGCGGCAGGGTGAAGTCCGCCGGCAGCGCCGCATGCAGCGCGTCGCCCAGTTTCGCCTCTTCCGTCAGTTGGAATTTAGCGGAAAGGTCGCGAATCTTCGGCGTATCGCCTTCGTCGCGCAGTCCCGGCGCCATGGAGGGCAGCCGTTTGGTGAAGAGCACCTTGCCGCCCTTGGAGGCGTACTCCGAAATCTTCTGGTAGGTCGCCAGCGGAATTCGCTCCACGTTGGCCACGATCAGGATCTTGTGCGTAATGCCCTTCGCCAGGATCGCGCCATCGTCGGTGAAATCGAAGTTGTACCCCGCATCCAGAATCGCCGGCACCAGATTAGGTCCGATCAATCCATCCATCGCCTGATTGACCGAATCGCGCCCCAGGGCGAAGCCCGCGAACGCGTCGTGCGTCGGCAGATAGACCGCCACGTCGATGGCCGGCGTTCCCTGCCGCAAGATCCAACTGATGCGCTGTAGGTAGGTCGTGATGTCCGGCATCACGATCCACCACGGGTTGTGCTGATTGAACACCGCCGCCGCGTAGAACCGCCAACCCGGTTCGGGGATCGAGGGCGGCGTGTACGGCCAGCCGTGCGCCACCAGTTGATTGACCCCCTGCAAAAAGTGCAGGTCGGCCTCGGCTTTCATATCCAGCGGGGTGGCCCGAAACACCGGCGAGTGCAGCCAGGTCCACGTCTCGCTGGAACTCACCGGGTTTCCGTACAAGTGGTTGGCGGATGTGGCCCACCGCGTGGTGGAGAAGCGCCGCCACTGGGTGCCTTCGCCCTCCGGCAGATCGACCAGGCGCTGGCTGGAGAGCGTCACCGGCGGAATCCCGTACGTCTGCGACCGGAACTTCGTGCCGTGCGCCTTGGCCCAGGCGGTGAGCGGCCGCAGGTACTGGTCCTCGCAGAGTTCGCTGAGCGTGAGGCCCCAATCGTGGCGGATCGCGCCGGTCCCCGGCCCGATGTCGCCGGCCAGCGCGGGCAGATAAGGCGTCAGGTCGTAGCCGCGCCGCTTCTGGAACTCCGCCAGGAAGTTGCTGGTCCAATCCGAGTTGTAGACTTCCAGGCTGTCGCTGAAGATGGCGTAGGGCGGCGTTTTCGCCAGCGCCTTCAGCATGGGCTCGCCCACCGCTTTGAGGTGCGCCTGGATCGCGGCGGTGTCGTAATGATTCAGCACAAAGCCCTCGGCGCCCACCGCCGGACGCTTCACCGTCTGGCGCGTGTGGCTGGAGATGAAGAACATCGCCTGCCCGCTGGCCCCCGCCGGTACGGACACCTTGCCGTCCGCTAACAGGACCGGTTTGCCGTCCAGGAACACCGCGATCAGCTTTTCGCCTTCCTGCAATGCCGGCATCGCGTCCGGCGCCGCGCGCGCCACGCGCAGTCGCGGCGACGCCAGCTCGACCGGAATGTGCGGCCCGCCAAACGGCCATCCGCTGCCCAGCGTCAGATCCATGCGCAGTCCCAGTTCCTTGGCCTTTTCGCCGGCGAAGGTGAGCGCATCCAGGAACTCCGCGCTCATGTACGGAAAATTCTTGATGCCCTTGGCCGCGTCGTCCAGTTCCAGCGCGTAGGTGGGTTGGACTTCAAACCCGCCGATGCCGCCCTCTTTCATGAACCGCATCTCGCGTTCCAGTTCGGGTTTGGTCACCGACGGACCGAACCACCACCAGCGCACCATCATGCGCGCGTCGTTCGGCGGGCGCTCGAAGCCGCTCCGCAGTTCGGACACGTTGGCAGGGTCCGCACCGAAGGCGAATCCCGCCATCAGCGCCAAAAGCGCACTACGCCTCAACCATAAGACTGACATTTCGACCATGGTATGCCTCCGTAGGGGCCACGCCAAGCAGTTTCGGCGATAGCGCCTTCGTTTCAATGGAGAAAACACGCTACGCACTCGCGGCCCCCGGCAAGGTGGCGTGCTTTCATCGGTTTCCGCCGTCTAAATACAACCTTATCCGTAACTTCCATCGTACAGGATACGCACCCGGTGTTCTGCATGGCAAAACCTTCGCCGCGACTCTCGGATCCGTTTGACCTGGCACCCCTAAACCATAGATGATAATGAATCGGGCGGCCAAATCGTGATTTCCAATAAACAAACCGATCTTATCATCCACGCGTTGAACGCGTTCCATATCGAATTGCCCTCGTGGGGCTTTGCCAATACCGGCACTCGTTTCGGCAAATTCCTTCAGCCCGCCGCGGCCACCTCCACGGCGGAAAAGTTCGCCGATGCCGGTCTGGTGCACCGCGTGACGGGCGTTTGCCCCACCATCGCGCTGCACGTCCTGTGGGATCTGCCCAAGGGCGTCGGCGATTGCGCGGACGTTCAGGCCCTGGCCACCGAGCATGGCCTTCGTCCGGGCGCCATCAACCCCAACGTATTTCAGGACCAGAACTACAAGTACGGTTCCCTGGGCAACCCCGATGCGGCGATTCGCAAGGAAGCCATGGATCACATTCTGGCTTGCGTCGAAATCCAGAAGCGCCTGGGCAGCCGCGATCTCTCGCTGTGGTTCGCCGACGGGTCCAACTACCCCGGCACGCAGAACATACGGCATCGCCGCCGCTGGTTTGAAGAGGGATTGAAAGCCACCCACGCCGCGCTCGCCGAGGGCCAGCGCATGATGGTGGAATACAAGCCCTTCGAGCCCGCTTTCTACCACACCGACATCGCCGATTGGGGCATGGCGCTGCTGCTGGCGCAGGCTGCCGGACCCAAAGCCAAAGTGCTGGTCGATACCGGCCACCACTATCAGGCACAGAACATCGAGCAGATTGTGGCCTGGCTGCTCGACATGAACATGTTGGCCGGATTCCACTTTAACGACCGCCGCTACGCCGACGACGATCTGACCATGGGTTCCATCGATCCCTATCAGGTCTTCCGCATCTTCCACGAGATTGCGCACTTCGAATGGGAGACCGGGAAGCGCGCCGATATCGCCTACATGATCGATCAGAGCCACAATCTCAAGGGCAAGATCGAAGCCATGATCCAGACCGTCACCACCGCCATGGAACTGTTCGCCAAGGCGGCTCTTGTAAACCACGAAAAGCTCGCCGGGTATCAGACCAATTGCGCTTTGGTCGATGCCGAAACCTGCCTCAAGGACGCTTTCTCCACCGACGTCCGCCCCGTGATCCGCGAGTGGGCCGTCTCCAAAGGGCTGCCTGCCGACGCCATGGACGCCTTCCGCCAGAGCGGCTATCTCGAGAAGATCACCGCCGACCGGGGGGCCAAGAACATGTCTGCGATCTCCAGCTATGCTTAGAGAGGATATGCCGCGCTACGCATTCAAACTGCGCATCAAACCGGACGCCATCGAAGAATACGAGAGCGAACACAAGCGGGTCTGGCCGGAGCTGCTAGCCAAGCTGAAGGAAGTCGGCATCTGCGATTACTCCGTCTTTCGCCGGGGCCAGGATCTGACCCTGGTCCTGCGCACCGACGATTTCGACAAGGCCTGGGACGAGCTCGACAAAGACCCCGTCAACCAGCGCTGGCAGGCGTTCATGGGCCGCCTCTTCGAGCCCGTCCCCGACAAGCAAAACGGCGAGCGTTTCGCCATGATGAAGGAAGTCTTCTACCTGGAGTAGCGTAGCCTTTCAGGCTGGGGTGCCCTCTGGGCCGCCCCCATTCCTGGGGGCATGCTTCATCTCCCCGGCAAACGCTCCCGACCCGGAGGGTACCCCGGGTCGGGAGCGTTTGTCTATCCCTGAATCCTACGGCTTGAGCAGGGCGTCAATCGCCGCCTGCGAAATGGCTTCATCCACCTCGCTGGCCGCGCCGCTGCACGCAATCGCGCCGATGGTCTTCCCATCGACTTTGACAGGCACTCCGCCGCGGTTCGGGAATCCGTCCGGAAACACCAGTATCGCGAGATCTCCTTTTTTCAGCGAATCTTCCGCCGTCCCCGAAGGCCGCCCGTAGAGCGCCGCATATTTCGCCTTCTTTTGGGCGAACTGGAGCGTATTTAGAGAGGCGCCATCGGCTTTCTGCAAGAACAGCAGATTGCCGCTTTCGTCCATGATGCAGATGGTCACCTGCACATTGCGCTTTTGCGCCTCGCTCTCCGCCGCGGCGGCCATCGTCTTGAGCGCCGCCAGGTTCAAGTACTTCTTCGAAGGCAGATCCACCGCCGAAGCCAGAAAAACCACGCTGAGAAATAACACGACAAGCTTGAGCATGGACAACATGATACCTGAAGTACGTGCAGTTCAGCGGCCGGTGGTAGCATTAGGCTATGAAGTATCCCGTGGCGCTTACCCAAACTGAAGAGGGCTACAGCGTCTGCTGTCCGGGACTGCCAGGCTGCTGGTCGCAGGGAGCTACCGAGGAAGAGGCACTGGCGAACATTCGCGCCGCCATTCACGAGTACTTGGAAGTGGCCCGGCAGTTAGCCTCAGGGGCACAGGCGCGGGAAGTGGATGTCCCGGCGTAGTGCATGGGAAAGATCCCGGGCATCGCTCACCTGCGCGCCGTCAAGGCGTTGGAAAGGGCCGGACTCCGAATCGCGAGGCAGGGTAAGCATATCGTGATGACCGATGGCATCCGCATCATCACAATTCCCCGGCATGATCCTGTCGACGCTCACACGATGGGCGGCATTGTGCGAGATGCCGGCCTGACCCCTGAACAGTTTCGGAAGTTGCTTTAAAGCGCCCCGCCATTACGCCGGCTTCGCCAGCAGGCTGTCGTTCGGGTAGAAGTGATCCACGTTTTCCGGGGTGATGATCTGGTGGGTAGTGAATACGGCCGGCGGCACCGCCTTGCGGGACAGGATATCCAGCGCCAGTTTCAGCAGGCCGTCCCCGTACTTCTCCGGGAAAAACGCCACGCTCGCAATCAGCCGGGTATTCGCGCTGCGCAACTGGGCGCGCGCTTCCGGTTCCGCATTCTGGCCCACGATCACGCACTCGCCGGCGCGGCCCGCCTCTTCGTAGGCGCGCAGTGCGCCGAGCGCGCTCGGATCGTTGACCGCCCCCACCAGAACCCGCTTGGCCTTGGATTCCCGCAGATGCTTGCGCACCCGGTCCAGCGTGGTCTGGAACTGCCCGTCGCCATCCACGCTGACGGTCCGGCAGCGCTCCGGAACCCGCAGTACCTCGCCGATTCCGCTCTGCACGCCGCGTATGCGCGCCTGAGGCAGGGAGCCGGCGCGGTGCAACTCCACCAGCAGAATTTCATCGGGCTCGCTATTCCAATGCTTCTTCGCCCAGCGCCCCAGGTGGTGCCCCGCCATCAGCCCGGCCTGGTAGTTGTTGGCGCCGAAATAGGTCGCTCCGGGGTGCGGAATATCGATGGCGATGAACGGAATGTTCGCCTCCAGGTACTTGGTGGCGATGGCGGACGCAATCAACTCGTCGGTCTGGAACTCGATCACCAGATCCACCTGCTCTTTGATCAGGTAGTCCGCGCTGCGCAACGCGATCTTCGGCTGGTAGCGGTTGTCCACCACGATCAGCTCGATGTGCTCGCGCTCGGCGGCGCGCACCAGGCCATCGCGCACCTCGCGGTCGAACGAGGTGTCCTGTCCCTGGGCCGCGTAACCGATGCGGTAGAGCCGCCGCCGCCTCACTTCGCTCGCCAGGCGGTAGTGATTTTCGCCCACCTTATCCAGGAAACCGCACTGGTGGAGCGTATAGAGCAACCGGAAGCACATGCCCTTGTTGAAGCCGGTGCGCGTCACCACATCGCGCAATCGCAGCACATCGCCGGCCGATTGAAATGCCTCCAGCACGCGCGAAGCATGCACCAGGCTCTTCACCAGATACCGGTTGTGATTGGAAATCTTAACGTGGACCTCGTCGGTCATCGGTTTTGATACACGAAACGCCAGCGTTCCGCCGTTGCCGCTTTCCCGGATCGCGGTGTCCCGCGATAACCGCAGTATTTATTGCAGAATACACCATTTGCGCCGGTTTGCGGACGTTCCGCACCGCGAAAAGTTGTCCTCCCGGACGATCCCTCTTCCCCCGCCCGCGCCGCGCCGCTGTACAATCGGTGTTCGCAATCCCGTTCGACAATATGACACCGAATCCCCTGATAGGCGTAATCTTTCACTGGCTGGGCGGCCTGGCATCCGGCAGTTTCTATGTTCCCTACCGCGGCGTCAAGCGCTGGTCCTGGGAGACATACTGGCTGATCGGCGGCTTTTTCAGTTGGATCATCGCTCCGGTGACGCTGGGCATGATCATGACCAACGACCTGCCTTCGGTGCTGCGCGAAGCATCGGGGTCCACACTCTTCTGGTGCTACTTCTGGGGCATGATGTGGGGAATCGGAGGCCTCACCTTCGGGCTCAGCATGCGCTACCTGGGGATGTCGCTCGGCATGGCGGTCGCGCTCGGCTACTGTGCCGCCTTTGGCACGATCATGCCGCCCATATTCGACGGCAAATTCGTCAACGAGGTGCTCCACACTACTTCGGGACAGGTGATCCTGCTCGGCGTCGCGGTCTGCTTGAGCGGCATTGCCTTCGCCGGCAAGGCGGGCAGGTCCAAGGAACGCGAGATGTCGGTGGAGCAGCAACAGGCCACCATCAAGGAATTCAACCTGAGAAAGGGCATCCTGGTGGCGACTTTTTCGGGCGTGAT
>JADGNT010000150.1 GCA_017883345.1 Candidatus Solibacter sp.
AGTAAACCATTTGCTTTTGGGGACGGCGCGGTCGCCGCCCGGCGTCAAGACCAAGGAGAGCGGCCTCTCATCGCGACAGCCAGAGCGGGCACTCTCATAACAAGTGTAAAGAGGAGGTTAATATGAATCCAAGAAGAAGGTGGGATAGCGTGAAGATTGCAATTCTTTCAGCAATTCTGCTGGCGCTGGTTACTCAACCGATGATGGCGCAATCGCAGAACATCAGCGGTACCGTTGTAGACGCGTCCGGCGGCGTCATTCCGGGGGCCGCGGTCAAGATCGTGGACGCGGCCAAGGGAGGCACCGCACGAGAAACCAGCACTGATAACTTGGGCCGATTTCAGGCCATGAACATTCAGCCGGGCAACTATCTCGTCAATGTCGAGAAGACCGGGTTCAAGAAGGCTGAACTCACGGTCACTTTGGACGTCAACTCCAAAATGGACGTTGGACAGATCAGCCTTGAGGTCGGCAACGTGACTGAGGCCGTGTCCGTGAACGCGGATACCACCCCTCTGGTCACCAGCAACACCATGGAAAAGGCCTTCCTGGTAGACCGGACCCAGATTTCGGAGTTGCCCATGAACGGACGGAACTGGGTTTCCTTGATGAACACCGTCCCAGGCATGACCAGCAGCGCCCGCAACGATTTCGATGTGAACTTCAACGATGTGTCGCAGTTCCACGGCCTCGGCGGGCGCGGTTCGCAGAACAATTTCTACCTGGACGGATCGCCGAATCTGGACGTCGGCGATAACCAGTCGCAGTACACGCAGCCCAGCATCGACTCCATTGCGGAATTCCGGGTCCTGCAAAGCAGCTTCAACGCCGAGTACGGCCGCAACGAAGGCATGGCCGTAGCGGTACAAACCAAGTCCGGCGCCGCCCGGTTCCATGGCACGGCATACGAATATCTGCGCAACGACGCGTTCGACGCCAAGTGCGTGTTGTGCAACACGCTGTCGCCGCGACTGCGCTACAACCAGTTCGGCGGCAATTTCAGCGGCTGGGTGCCGATACCGAAACTCTCGACCAAGGAGAACAAGAAGATGTTCTTCTTCTACAACCGGGAGATGACGCGCCGCGTCCTGCCCTCCAGTACTTACGCGGACGTCCCCAACGCGAAAATCATGAGCGGAGATTTCAGCGCTTTTCTGACTGCCGTCCCCATGACGTATGCCCCGCAGTTCAAGACCGGCACGGTCTTCCAGCCTGGGACCATCAAGCGCGACGGCTCCGGCAACATCATCGACGGGGTGCCCTTCGCGAACAACGTGGTTCCGCAATCGCTGTGGCAGCCGCTGAGCGCCAACATGCTGAAAGTCTATACGGGAATCCCCGGTTATGCGAGCCTCCCGGCCGCGCCGAACCCGGGGTATGCCCGGTACTTCTATAACAATCCCAGCCGGCTGTGGAAGAACCAGGACCTGCTCCGCGTGGACTACGCGATCGGCAGCAGGATGAACACTTTCTTCCGTTGGGTGAACGACTACCAGAAAGAGCAAAACGAGAACGGGATCTGGACCGGCGAGCCTTTCCCGATCCAGCCGCAAATGCGGCCGAAGCCGGGCAGTTCATGGTCGTGGAATCTGGTGACTACCTTCACGCCCTCGCTGGCATCGGAGACCATCCTGTCCTACAACCACCAGTCGCAATCGCTGTCGATCGTTGGCGACAATCCGCTCGATCGGAATAAGATGGGCGCCGCCTTCACTCAGCTCTATCCGAATGCCAACCTGACCAACTCGATTCCGGACGTGCAGGCGTCTCCCATTAGCTGGGGCCTCGGCGATCCGGGTTGGCACAACGATGGCAAGGACTGGGCCGTCACCGAAAACGTCTCGTTTGTGAAGCAGTCACACTCTTTCAAATTCGGCTTCTACTACAATCGCGACGACAAGAAGCAGACTGCCACCTGGCCGATGACCCCGAGCATCAATTTCAATTCCTCCGCTGCGATGCCGTTGGACACGGACAGCGGGCTGGCCAACATGATGCTGGGGAATTTCCAGAGCCTCAGCCAGAACAATGCGGCCATTTATCCTTACTTCCGCTTCCTGGCCTATGAGGCTTATGCCCAGGACAGTTGGAAGGTGAGCAAGCGCTTGACGGTGGAGTTAGGCATTCGGTTCGAGCACATCGTCCCAACCTTTACCGTCGTGCGGGGAGGCACTCCAGGCGGCGAAGGCACCTGGAAGCTCTACACGGTGGATCTCAGTAAGTACAGCGGCGGCAAACGGCCCGTCATCGATTTGAATAGCGGCAAGATTGTCGGCGACCCGATGACAGCCCTGTCGCCTTTGGGACTGGTCTGCGACCCGTGCTCCGGCGTGCCCCGAGGATTCTCCCCGGCCAAGAACCTGTTTGCGCCGCGGCTCGGCTTTGCGTACGACGTACTCGGCAACGGGAAGATGGCTCTGCGCGGCGGGTTCGGTGTTTTCCACGAACGCCTCCGCCAGAACAACTTTAACTTCGGCGCCGGCGGAAGTTGGCCGAACTCATCCAATGCCTCGGCGCTCTACGGCAACGTCGCCAATATCGACACCAGCGTGACGGCAGGCACCCCGCAGATCACGCCACCGGGGTTGTCGGTCTGGTCCACGGATAACACCATGCCCAGCATTTATTCGTGGTACCTGGGCGTCCAGAAAGAGCTGCCCGGCAAGTTCGCGCTGGACGTTTCCTATTCCGGCAACCACGCAATACACCTGATGGATCAGCGAAAGGTAAACGCCGTGGCGGCCAACACCTTTGTCTCTAACCCGAACCTGCGCCAGTCCGTCAATTTCAAGGACGACGCTCTTCGGCCATATTACGGCTGGGGCAGCTTGACGGCTGTCGAAACACTCGCTTACTCACGCTACGACGCGATGATGGTCCGCGTGAGCCGGCGCTTCGCCAACGGCCTTGCGGTCAACTTCAACTACACCCGGTCAAGGGCCATGGACATATTGGACAACGACTCCGACAACATCATCAACCCCTTCAACATTCGCCAGAACTGGGGACCGGCTGGTTACGACCAGCCGAACGTATTCACTACCGACTTCGTCTACAGCCTTCCGAAGGTGAAGGGCTCTCTGGACAATCCGTTTGGCCGGACGGCCTTAAATGGTTGGGAAGTCACCGGAATGTTCCGGGCCCAATCGGGTGTACCGATCTCCATCGGCGCCAACGGCGATACCAAGGGCGTGGATTCGGGCAGCCAGTTCGCCAATCTCGTCGGTGACGCCTATGCGGGACAGAGCAAGACGCAGTGGCTCAACCCGGCCGCTTTCCAGCGTCCGGCCGATGGCCAGTACGGAAGCCTCACAAGGAATGCGCTCCGCATGCCGGGCATCCGCAACGTTGACGCTAGCTTGATCAAGAACTTCGCTATCAGGGAAACCGCCAAAGTGGCTCTCCGTTGCGAAGTTTTCAACCTGTTCAACCATCCGCAGATCTGGAGTATCGACACCGGATTCTCGGCTGACAATCCGGGCGGCAATATCTCGAGCAGCAACAACAAATTCGGGCAGCCCAATCAGTGGCGAGAAGCCCGAATCCTCCAACTGGCTCTCAGATTGAGCTTCTAATTCCGCATTCGAGTCCTATTGCAAAGAGGCCCCGCTATCGAAGGATAGCGGGGCCTTTTTGGGGTTTGGCTTCGTTCCGCCCACCCCCGCCGCCGCCCCACCCCAACCGGCGCCCTCACCCAAGTGAATGAGGAAAGATCGGCCGGTCAGACGCGCACCCACCCCCAAAAGCCTGTGCCACCCCTTCACACCTGTAGCCTGCTACACTCGTTGTCGATTGCCCCGAACATCCGCTAAAATAATGGCTTACCATCTTTGGAACCTCAACTGTACTTGTGAAACCGTTGCCTGTGTCTCAACGTCATCGTAACTGCGCAGAGTGGAAAGGTATGCTTGCATGAAGTTTTTCAGGCGTCTCCGCCTGGTCGTGATCCCGGCCTGTTTCTGCGTAATCTCCATCTGCCCGGCGCTGTTCGCCCAGGCGCCCGCCCAGCAGCCGCCCGCGCAGCCGCGGCCGCCGGCGCAGCCGCAGTCGGAGCCACAGACGCCGCCCCCCGCGACCCCGCCGAAGCCCAGTCCCTTCGAGACCATTCCCTCCGCGCCGCAGCCCACGCCGCCCGCGACTCCGCCGGCCGTTCCGGCGGCGGCGCCCGCCGCCCAGCCAGGGCAGCGCCCGCAATTGGAAGCGCCCAAGGAAGCGGCCGCGCCCGCCGCGAACCCGGCCGGCCAGGTGATTGAAAGCTTTGAATTCCGCGGCGCCAAGCGGGTGCCGCAAGACACCCTGAAGGCGCTGATCGTTTCCAAGCCGGGCGACATCTACAACGAAGAGACGCTGCGCCGCGATTTCATGATCTTGTGGAACCAGGGGCGCTTCGACGATATCCGGCTGGAAACCGAACCCGGCCGCACTGGACTGATCGTGCGCTTCGTGGTCACCGAGCGGCGCGTCATCCGCTCCATCGAGTACCCGGGCGCCAAGAGCGTGACGGTTTCCGAAATCCTGGATCGCTTCAAGGAACGCAAGGTCGGGCTCAGCGTGGAATCGCAGTACGACCCCAACAAGATTCAGCGTGCCGCCGTGGTCCTCAAGGAATTTCTGGCGGAACGCGGCCGGCAATACGCCACGGTGGATCCCGAGATCGAACAGATTCCGCCCTCGTCCCTGAAGGTTTCGTTCGTGGTCAATGAAGGCCCCAAGGTGAAGGTGGGCAACATCGACATCACGGGCAACACCGAAAAAGACGACCGGTGGGTGATCCGCAACATGAAGAACTCCAAGGGCATCGGTGTCCCGCACTCGATTTATTTCGAGCGCATCTTCCCCGCCACCTTCGACCGCAACAAGCTCGAAGAGGACAAGGAGCGCGTCCGTCAGGCTTATCAGGATGCCGGGTATTTCACGGCCAAGACACTGGAAGAGTCGATCGATATCCAGCACCGCGGCGGGAAGGGCTGGCGGCTGCCGCTCCTCAAGATGAACCTGCCCGGGATCACGGCCGATATCACGCTTCCGGTGGAAGAAGGCAAGCTGTACCATCTGCGCAACATGAACTTCACCGGGGTGAAGCTGTTCCGCACGCCCGAAGTGCTGATGAAGCCGCTCTTCGGCATGACCACCGGCGACATCTTCTCCACCGACAAGCTGCGCAAGGGTATCGAGAACATGCGCAAGCTGTACGGCAAGTTCGGCTATGTCGATTTCGTCCCGGAGCCGGATTTCCATCCAGCCGAGGACGGCAGCGACCAGATCGATCTCACGCTGACCGCCGACGAAGGCAAGCAGTTCTTTATCCGGCGTATCGATTTCTCGGGCAACACCACGACGCGCGATAAAGTGATCCGCCGCGAAATCCTGCTCGACGAAGGCGAGATATTCAATACCGAGCTGTGGGACTACAGCGTGCTGCGCCTCAACCAGCTCGGCTATTTCGAAATGCTGAAGAAGGAAGAAGCCGCCGACATCAAGCGCAATCCGCAGTCCAACACGGTGGACATCACCCTCAAGGTGAAGGAGCGCGGCAAGAACTCGGTGGGTCTCAACGGCGGCGTGAGCGGCATTGCGGGCAGCTTCGTCGGGTTCAACTATTCCACCAACAACTTCCTGGGCCTGGGCGAGACCCTGTCGCTCGAAAGCCAACTCGGCACGCGTATGCGCGATGTCAGCCTGGGATTCACGGAACCCTACTTCCTGGACCGCCCGCTGCAACTCGGCTTCGTGGTCTACCTGCGCCGTTTCAACTTCGATCAGGGCCGCGAGGCTTCGATTCTGTCGGGCTCCAACCTGATCCCGCTTTACAACCAATTGGGTTCGCAGAACCTGCTGAACTACACGCAGAACAGCCACGGATTTTCGGTTTCGGCGACCTATCCCATCAAACGCAGTTTCGCCCGGGTGGGCGTCACCTACGGGTTCGACATTTCCAATGTCGTCACCACCACCGATGCGGCGAAGGCCTACTTCACGTACATCAATTTCAGCGGCGTCGCCGGGCCGAATTCGCTCAGCGGAATTCGCACCAGCCACATCGTTCCGTCCTATACGTACAACACGGTCAATCATCCGATCTCGCCGACCGCCGGGCGGAGCCTGTTCATCTCCACCGATTTCGCGGGCAGCATTCTGGGCGGCAACATCAATACGGTCCGGCCGTCGGTGGACGTGAAGTACTTTAAGCAGGCGCCCTGGCATCGCAGTCATATCCTGGCTTTCCACGCACTGGGCTCCCTGATCACCGGCTACGGCGGCAAGTTCATCGCGCCGTTCTCGCGCACCTACATCGGCGGCGAGCAGGATGTCCGCGGCTTCGAGATTTGGGGCATCACGCCCATCGCCTATGTCGCCTCCAGCGCCAGCGTCAACGTGTTGAACGACGACGGCAGCCCGCGCACGCAGAAGGTGATTCAAAACGGCGTGGTGACCAGCACGCCGGTCACCATGACGGTTCCGCGTTATCAGCTCATCACGCCTGGCGGTGACACCCAGGTGGTGACCAACTTCGAATACCGCATTCCGATTGTCGGGCCGGTCACCATGGCGATCTTCGGGGATGCCGGTATGAACAGGATCCTGCGCCCGAGCCAACTTACGATGGATCCGAGCCGCGTTTCCGATCTCAACAATCAGTTCCCGCAGGCCGGTTTCGACGGCAAAGTGCTCATCGCTCCGGGTACGCAGAGGATTCGCGTTTCCACCGGGTTGGAACTTCAGGTGATGCTGCCCGTGGTGAACGCACCCTTCCGCCTCTACTGGGCTTACAACCCTTCGGTGGTCCGCGAGACCCTGCAACCGCCCATCGTGGCCGACCGCTCTTCGTTCCCCAACCAGAACACATTCATCAATTCCGTGGTGAACTTCGGGCAGCCGTTCCCCTACCTCGAAAAACGGTCGATGTTCAAATTTACGATTGGCCGGACGTTCTAGCCTGATGCGGCTGGCGGCAATATGGTAGTATTTTCACACTTAGGAGTTTTCAGCTTGAAGAAGAATTTTGTTGTTTTTCCCGCCTTGGTTCTCGGCATGGCCGCGATGGTTCATGCCCAGACGCCGGCCAAGGTGGCCATCATCCACGTGCAGAACGCCATTCTGCAGACCAAGGACGGGCAGAAGGCCGCTGGCGACCTGCAGGGCCGGTTTAAGCCCAAGAAGGACGCTCTCGATAAGAAGCAGGCCGACATTGCGGCCCTGCAGGACACGTTGCGCAAAGGCAGCGCCACCATGAGCGAAGAGGCCAAGGCCAAGCTCATGCGCGACATCGATGCCAACAACAAGAGCTTGCAGCGCGATACCGAAGATGCCCAGGCCGATCTGGACGCGGAACAGGGCAAGATCATGCAGGAGTTGGGCAATAAGGTGATGGCCGTGTTGGAAAAGTTCGCCACCGCCAACGGCTACGCCCTGGTGCTGGACGTCAGCAATCCGCAGACTCCGGTGCTGTGGGCGTCTCAGACCATTGATATCACCAGCGACATCGTGAAGCTCTACGACCAGGCCAACCCGGGCACCGCTGCTCCGGGCGCGGCAAAGGCGCCCGCCGCTGCCGCTCCCGTGGCTCCGAGGCCAACCCCGGCCGCGCCTACTCCGGCTCCGAAGAAAAAGTAACCCTGTCCCCCGGTTTGCCTGCCGAAGCGGTACAATTCCGTCAGGGGGTTTGCCATGAAAGCGCTCGCCGTTGTCCTTTCGCTGGCCTTGGTCACCAGTGTGTTCGGCCAGGCGGTACACCGCAGCTTTGGCAGCGTCGTGTTCCCCGGCGGAACTTCCAGTACGTCCCCAGGCATTACGCGCAATTTCGGTAGCGTGGTTTTCCCCGGCGGAACCCAGACGCAACCTGTGTACGGCGGCGCCCCGGTGATCGGCGTGCGCCCCGGAGTTGGCGCCGCAACCCTGACCCCGGCGGGGAACTCGAACTTCCGGCGGACTCCCACGAATGGCCGCGGCACGCGTGTCACACCTTCCTACGTCTACGCCTACCCGGTGTATATTGGCGGCTACGACAATTCCTATGCCACGCAGGAACCGGCGCCACAGCAGCCCAACGTGACGGTGGTCTATCCCCCGCGGCAGCAGGCGACTCCCGTGATGATCCAGGTGGGACCGGACGGCGAGTACACCACCATGGTGCAGCGGCAGCCCGCCACGATCTACGAAGCGCCGCAGCGGCGCGAGACGGCGGAAGAATCCGAGCCGGCCACGGACTCGACCCGCTACCTGCTGGCTTTCAAGGACCACACCATTTACTCGGCAGTGGCCTACTGGGCGGACGGCGACACGCTGCACTACTTCACCACCGGCAACACCCACAATCAGGCGTCCATCTCATTGATCGATCGCGAGCTCACCGAACGCCTGAACCGGGAGTTGGGAATCGATTTCAAGCTGCCCGCGGCAAAATAGCTACTCGTGGAGCAGCCTTCCAGGCTGGGGCGCCCTCTGGGCCGCCCCCATTCGTGGGAGCATACTTCCTCCGCGCCTCCTCGTCAAAGTCACTCTCTCAGGATTCCCATCCCATTCCGCCACGAAGTTCTTCCTTCGGTTTTCTCTGCGCTTATCTCTGCGTTCTCTGCGTTGAAGTCGTCTTCCCGGTTAGCCCAACTTCCACAACCTGAGGCACGCGAGCTCGCAGAATCAATCACTTGCATGTGCGTTCCGTGACTATCGGACGGCTCTGCACAGGATCCAGCAGGTGGTCAGAAATCCGCAGAACCTGGTAGATCCGTTGGTGCTCTGCTTCCGGGGTTGTCCCCTTGCGGATGCAGATTTGCTGGCCGTCGCTGGTGGGCAAAACCACCGTGACGATCTGGTGGGTGGCGAGCTGTTCCCGCAGCGAGGCCCAGGAGGTGTGGATGCCCTGATCCAGGAAAGTCTTCTCCACCGTTGCCAGCAGATGATATGCCAGCACACACAGTTCGGTTTTCCGGGACGTTCGATAGGCCCCTAAGGGACCACGCAAGAATAACTTCACACTGGCTGCGTGGGCTATGTGGCGCCGGCACTCGTGCCGGCCGCGTCCCGACTCATCGGGACGCCTGCCGGGCGTGCTCCAAAGCGCGTCCCGAGGAGTCG
>JADGNT010000151.1 GCA_017883345.1 Candidatus Solibacter sp.
CCGCTTTCCTTCCTGAACGCGGATGACGCCGTACGTCTGGGCAGGATGACGGTATGGCAGGAGATCGAAGACGGCGGCGTGGCGCCGGCCGGGCAGAAGATGTTTCTGGTGGACGACGAGGAGTTCGCCTTCCTGGAGTTGCGGCAGCTCGAATTCCACGCGCGGCAAACGGACTCCGAACAACATGCCCCTACGCAATGACCTGCTAAACCCCATAGCCGGAGAAAATCCGAGCGGGCAGAATCTCCGGTACGCTCCGGTATACGACAAGATCAAGGAGTCTCGCCGGGAAGACGACGACGCCGCGCAAGGCGACTGGAAGCGGGAGCGGAAGGTCGCCGACTGGCCGCTGGTCGTCAAGACGGCCGGCGAGACGCTCGCCACCAAGAGCAAGGACCTGCAACTGGCGGCGTGGCTGACGGAAGCGTTGCTGAAGACGCAAGGCGTTGGCGGACTGCGCGACGGACTCGACCTGCTCAAGGGCTTGATCGAAGGCTTCTGGGACACGCTCTATCCGGAGATCGAGGACGGCGATGCGGAGATGCGCGCGGCTCCGCTCGATTGGGTCGGCGGCCGGCTGGACCGGACCGTAAAGGACGGTGCACTCACCCGGAGCGGCTATAGCTGGTTTGTCTACAAGGAGTCCCGCAAGGTTCCCACCGAAACGGAAGCGGGGGAATCAACGCCCAAGGCGGAAGCGCGCGAAGCGGCGGTCGCCGAGGGCAAACTGACGCCTGAGGAGTTCGACAAGAGCTTCGAGAGTTCGCCGAAGGCGTATTACGTGCAGTTGGCCGCGGACTTCGACGGCGCGCTGGAATCGCTGCAAGCTTTGGACGAGCTCTGCGGAGAGAAGTTCCAGGATGTGGCTCCCAGTTTTGGGCCGCTGCGCCAGACTCTGGAGGAAGTCCAGCAGGCGATCCGTATTTTCCTGCAGAAGAAGCGGGAGAAGGAACCGGACGAGCCGGTGGAGGGGGCGGACGCCGAAGCGGTGGAGCCCGAAACGGAGGCGGCATGGGACGCAACGCCGGTAGCGCAGGCCGGTGGCGCCGCGCCGGCGCGGGCCAGGAAACCAGGCGGCGCGCTCTCCGCGGAGCCGGCGGACCGGGACGACGCGATCGCGCGCGTGGTGTCCGCGGCGAAGTTTATGCGCGGCGAGAACCAGTATGACCCCGCGCCGTACCTGATATTGCGCGGCCTGCGCTGGGGCGAGCTGCGCGCCGCCGGCACGGACATCGACCAGTCATTGCTCGCCGCCCCGCCTTCGGATCTCCGGCAAAATCTCAAACGCCTCTCCATGGAAAGCAACTGGACGGAGGTGCTGGAGGTTGCCGAGAGGGGAATGGGGATGGAGTGCGGCCGAGGCTGGCTGGACCTGCAACGCTATGTAGGCCGCGCCTGCTACGAGCTGGGCAGCGACTACGAACCCATCCGCAACGCGGTGATCTCGGGAGTGCGCGGATTGCTGGCGGACTATCCGCAGCTTGCGGGACTGACCCTGATGGACGACACTGCGACAGCCAATGCCGAGACACAGACGTGGCTGAAGGAGTATGTGGCGGTTGCGCCGGCCGAAGCGCAGTACACGCCCACGCCGTACCAGGCCGATGCCGAAGATGGGAGCGCTTCCGGGTCCGGTGCGGAGGCGGCGCCGGATACCTTCGAACTGGCCATGCTGGCCGCCCGCTCCGGCCGCCCGCAGGAAGGCATCGAAATGCTGATGCGCGAGATGGCGCAGGAGCGCAATGGCCGCGCCCGCTTCCACCGCAAGGTGCAGCTTACGCAACTCTGCATCGGCACGGGGTATGAAGCCATCGCGGTGCCGATTCTCCAGGAACTGGCTGCCGAGATCGAACGCCGCAAGCTGGAAGATTGGGAGTCGCCGGAGCTGCTGGCGCAGCCGCTGGCTTTGCTTTACCGCTGTCTGACCAAGGCCGATGGCAGCCCGGAAGACCGTCAGAAACTGTACTCCTGGATTTGCCGTTTGGATCCGCTGCAGGCGATGAGCGTTACGAGATAGGCTAGACAAGAGATAGGGAACTGTAGACAGAAGACGGAAGCACCGCTCCCTAAGAAGGTGAGAAAGAACCGGTTGGCAGGCGAAAGCGCCTGCCCCACACGTGGGACAGACGCTTTCGTCTGTCAACCTTCTTAGGGAGCGGTCCACGAGAAACTTATGGCGCGATGGGAGCCGGAACAGACGGTTACGCAGTCGGTGCTGGACAGGCTGATCGACCGCGACCCGGCCAGCAACTCGGAAGCGTCGCTGACGCGCGTCCAATCCGTGCGGCAGTTGAAGGTTTCGCTGCGCCGCGACCTGGAATGGCTGTTGAACTCGCGGCGCACGCCGGATGCCGTGGGCCGCGAATTCCAGGAACTGGAACAGTCCCTGTACAATTACGGGCTGCCCGATGTGACCTCGCTGAGTTGGGACTCGGCGCGCGACCGCGGCCGGCTGGCACGTATGATCGAACAGGTGCTGCACACCTTCGAACCGCGCCTGACCGGAATTCGCGTGGTCGCGGCGCCCGCGACGGCCGGTGCGCAACACGTGATGCGGTTTCAGATCGAGGGGATGCTGGAAATGGACCCCACGCCCGAGCACATCTCTTTCGACACCTTGCTGCAACTCTCGAGCGGCGAGTATCAGGTCAAGGGGGATTTAGGTGCGGGATGACCTGCTGCTCTACTACGAGCGTGAGCTGACCTTTCTGCGCCAGATGGGCGCGGAGTTTGCGGCCAAGTATCCAAAAGTCGCCTCGCGCCTGGTGCTGGAGCCGGATAAGTGCGAAGATCCGCACGTGGAACGCCTGCTGGAGGCGTTTGCTTTTTTGACGGCCCGCGTGCACCTCAAGATCGACGACGAGTTTCCGGAGATCACCGAGGCGCTGTTAAGCATTCTGCATCCGCACTACCTGCGGCCGATTCCATCGATGTCGGTGGCTGAGTTCCACGTGGATCCCTCCCAGGCGGCGCCGGACGGCGGCTTGAAACTGGACCGCGGATCGGTGTTGAATTCGCGGCCGGTGAATGGCGTACCCTGCAAGTTCCGCACGTGCCACGACCTGACGTTTTGGCCGCTCGAAGTCACCGAGGCCGAGTGGAAGACGCCGGACCGCCTGCAGCCTCCGGTCAAGTCTTCCGAAGCGGTGGCCGCGGTGCGCATCGCTTTGCGATGTCCGGGCGATCTGAAGTTCGCCAAGCTGGGGCTCTCCTCGTTGAGGTTCTACCTCAACGGCGAGAGCAACCTGGTGCATACGCTGTATGAACTGCTGTGCAATAACTGCAGCCACATCGTCATACGGGACACCTCGCCCAAGTCGCGGGTGCAGCCGGTAATTCTCGGCGCCGATGCGCTGCGGCCGGCCGGATTCGGCGAAGACGACGGCATGCTGCCCTACACGCGCCGGTCGTTCGTGGGCTACCGGCTGTTGCAGGAGTATTTCTGCTTCCCACAGAAGTTCTTCTTCCTGGATCTCACCGGGCTGGAGCGGATTTGCCAGGCCGGCTTCGGCGGGCAGGCGGAGATCATCCTGATGATTTCGCCTTTTGAGCGGGGCGAGCGCCGGCAGATGTTGGAACTGGGCGTGAGCGCCAAGACCTTCCGGCTGAACTGCGCTCCCATCGTGAACCTCTTTGCGCAAACCGCGGAGCCCATCCTGCTCGATCACACCGCCTACGAGTACCAGGTGGTGCCGGACGTGAGCCGGCGGAGAGCCACCGAAGTATTTGAGATCACGGACGTGCAAAGCGCCAACCCGCAGTCTGGAGAAGTGGTCCAGTTCGAACCGTTCTATTCCTATCGTCACGGGGTGGGCCGCTCCAAGGCGCAGGCATTCTGGCGCGCCTCGCGGCGCGCGTCGGGCTACCGCGACGACGAGGGCACGGATGTGTTTCTTTCGCTGGTGGACCTTTCCTCGCGGCCGGTGCGGCCGAACCTGGACGCCCTGGTCGTGCGCACCGTGTGCACCAACCGGGACCTGCCGGCGCGGCTGCCCTTCGGCAACGAAGCGGGCGATTTCGAGCTGGAAGGCGCGCTGCCCGTGAAGCGCATTGTGGCGCTGATCAAGCCGACCGATGCGCTGCGGCCGCCGGTGGGCAAGGATTCCATGTGGCGGCTGGTGTCGCAACTCTCGCTCAACTATCTCTCGCTGGTGGAAAACGGCAGGGAAGCATTGCAGGAGATTCTGCGGCTCTACAACTTCACGGGGTCCACCTATTCCGAAAAGCAAATTGAGGGGTTGGCCGGGCTGGACAGCCGGCGGCACTTCGCCCGCGTGATTTCCGAAGACGGCGTGGTGTTCGCGCGCGGCACGCAGGTGGAGATGGAGTTCGACGAAGACCAGTTTGTGGGCGGCGGAGTGTATCTGTTCGCCTCCGTACTGGAATATTTCCTGGGACTGTATGTATCGATGAACAGTTTCAGCCAGCTCCGTGTACGCACGCGGCAGAGGAAGGAGATTCTCAGACAGTGGCCACCTCGGGCCGGTCAGAAAATACTGCTCTAGCGCGCTGGCCGATCGCGGATCTGCTCGACCGGGAACCTTACCTGTTCGAGTTCTTCCAGGCGATCCGGTTGATGGCGCGGATGGAGCCGCAACGCAAGGTGGTGGGTGGGTTTCACAACCCGGCCGCCGAGGTAGTGCGTTTTGGCGCGAATCCGGACGTGTCGTTTCCGGCCAGCGCGATCCAGTCGCTGGAATTGCGCGAGGGCAAGCCGTCATTGATGCGGGTGAACTTCATGGGACTGCAGGGCCCCCTGGGCGTGCTCCCCCGCTCCTACTGCGAACTCGTCAATGAGCGGATCCGCGCGCGCGACACCACGCTGCGGGATTTCTTCGACCTGTTCAACCACCGGATCATCTCGCTGTTTTATCAGGCTTGGGAGAAATTCCACTTTCAAATTCCCTACGAACGCGGCGAGCGCGACCGCTTTTCGCACTACGTGCTGGCGCTATTGGGGCTGGATACGCCGGGCTTGCAGAACCGGCAGGACGTGGCGGACGAGTCGCTGCTTTTTTACGGCGGGCTGCTCTCCATGCACTCCCGCTCGGCCACCGGGCTGCGCCAGGTGTTGGGGGACTACTTCAGCGTTCCGGTGGAGATCGAGCAGTTCGTGGGCGCGTGGTATCCGGTGGAACTGGAATCGCAGTGTTCGCTGGGCGAGAACGGCGGCTATTCGGAACAGTTGGGGTTGGGCGCGGTAGTGGGCAATGAGACCTGGGACCAGCAATCCAGGGTGCGCATCCAACTGGGACCGCTGACGCTGGAGCAGTATGTGGACTTCCTGCCCGGCCACGAGGGGCATCGCCAGTTGCGCTCGCTGACGCGGTTCTACACGGGCGGCGAGTACGATGTGGAAGTCCAGTTGATTCTCCGCAGGCAGGAGGTTCCCGCCTGCGAGTTGAAGCCGCAAGACGGCGATGGCCAGCAACTGGGTTGGACCAGTTGGATGAAATCGGCGGAGTTTACGCACGACGCAGGCGAGACGGTACTGGAATTATAGGTTCAGAGAGGAAACTAATATGGCGAATATCTTGAAGTCGGTTGTTGCCAAGCTGAACAACACCATGCGCGGGACGCTGGAGGACGCGGCCGGCCTGTGTTTGGCGCGCACCCATTATGATGTGGAGATCGAGCACTTCCTGACCAAGCTGCTGGAAGCGAGCGGCACGGATTTCGCCGGTATCGTCCAACACTTCGGCGTGGATAAGGCGCGTCTGGCCGGCGAGCTGGCGCGCAGCCTCGATAAACTCAAGAGCGGCAATGCGCGCTCGCCGGCGTTCAGCCCGTCGCTGTTCCGGATGCTGCGCGAGGCGTGGACGCTCGGCTCGCTGGAATTCGGCGCCGGACAGGTACGCTCGGGCACCGCAATCCTGGCGCTGGTGTCCGATGACGAGCTATCGCGGCTGGTCCAGGACGCGAGCAAGGAGTTCCGCAAGATCGAGCCCGAGGCGTTGCGCAAGATACTTCCGGCGATCCTGGCGGATTCGCGCGAGTACACCGCGGAAGCGGACGCAGCGCCCGGCCCAGGGGGCACCCCGGGTGCGGGTTCGGCGGGCGGCGCCAAGCCGGGCGGCAAGACGCAGAACCTGGATCAATACACGGTGAATCTCACGGACAACGTGCGGAAGGGAAAGACCGATACCGTTCTGGGACGCGATTTCGAGATCCGTCAAATGGTGGACATTTTGACGCGGCGGCGGCAGAACAACCCGATCCTCACCGGCGAAGCGGGCGTGGGCAAGACCGCCATTGTCGAGGGTTTCGCGCAACGCATCGTGCAGGGTGACGTGCCGCCCAGTCTGCGCAACGTGACGGTCCGCACGCTGGATCTGGCGCTGCTGCAAGCGGGCGCCGGCATTAAGGGCGAGTTCGAAAACCGGCTCAAGGGGCTGGTGGAAGAAGTCAAGTCGTCTCCCACACCGATTATTCTCTTCATCGACGAGGCCCACACCATGATCGGGGCGGGCGGCGCCGCCGGCCAAAGCGATGCGGCCAACATTCTGAAGCCGGCCCTGGCGCGCGGCGAACTGCGCACCATCGCAGCCACCACGTGGACGGAATACAAGAAGTACTTCGAAAAGGATCCGGCGCTGGCGCGGCGCTTCCAGGTGGTAAAGGTGGAAGAGCCCACGGAAGCCAAGTGCCAGGTGATGCTGCGCGGCCTGGTCCCGGTGCTGGAAAAACACCACAGCGTGCGCATTCTGGATGAGGGGCTGGTGGCGGCGGTCAAATTCTCGCACCGTTATCTGGCCGACCGGCAGCTTCCCGATAAGGCGGTGAGCGTTCTGGATACGGCATGCGCGCGCCTCGCCCTGGGGCAGAACGCGACGCCGCCGGCGATCGAAGACACCATCCGTCAGATCGACGATTGCACCGTACAGACGCGCATTCTGGAACGGGAATCCGCCCTGGGAGCGGATCACGCCGAGGGACTGGCCGCCCTGGCCAAACACCAGGCGGCGATGGAAACCCGTCTGGCGGAATTACAGGAGCGCTGGGAGAAGGAGCGCGATCTGGTCGGCAAGATCCGCGAAGTCCGCGGCAAGCTGGAAGCCGCGCCCGCCGCCGCGCCGCCACCCGCGCCCGCCGCCGCGGGAGAAGAGACGGCTCAGCCGGTCGCCGCGGATGGGGATGCTCTGCGCGTGGAATTGTCCGCCTTAAATACCGAACTGGAACAGCTTCAGGGTGAGACCCCGCTGATGCGGGTTTGCGTGGACTCGCAGATCGTGGGCGAAGTGGTGGCTGCCTGGACGGGCATTCCCATCGGCAAGATGTTACGCGACGAAATGCAGACTGTGCTCACGCTGGAACGGCACCTGGGCCGCCGGGTGATCGGGCAGGATCACGCGCTGGGCATGCTCAGCGAGCGCATCCGCACGTCGAAAGCCGGGTTGGAAGATCCCGGCAAACCAATCGGCGTGTTCCTGCTGGTAGGGCCGAGCGGTGTCGGCAAGACGGAGACCGCGCTGGTGCTGGCGGACCTGCTGTACGGCGGCGAGCGCAACATGATCACCATCAACATGTCGGAGTTCCAGGAGGCGCACACGGTGTCCACGCTGAAGGGCTCGCCCCCCGGATACGTGGGTTACGGCGAGGGCGGCGTACTGACCGAAGCGGTGCGGCGCCGGCCCTATTCGGTGGTGCTGCTGGACGAGGTGGAGAAGGCGCATCCGGATGTGCTGGAGCTCTTCTTCCAGGTATTCGACAAGGGCAAGATGGAAGACGGCGAAGGCCGCGAGATCGATTTCAAAAACACCATCATCATTCTGACGTCCAACGCCGGCACCGACACCATCATGAAGCTGACGGCGGACCCGGAGACCATGCCGAGCCCGGCCGGACTGGTGAAGGCCCTCAAGCCGGAGTTGAACAAGATTTTCAAGCCGGCCTTCCTGGGACGCCTGGTGATTGTTCCCTACTTCCCGATTCGCGACGAAGCGATGAAGCTGATCGTCCGCCTCAAGCTGGGGAAAATTCAGCGCCGCATTCAGGAGACGCACCGGATCGCACTGACCCACGACGAAGCGCTGATCGAAGAGGTGGCGAAGCGCTGTACCGAGGTGGAGAGCGGGGCGCGCAACGTGGACAACATTCTGACCAACACGCTGCTGCCGGAGATTTCGCGCCAGATCCTGGGACGTCT
The DNA here is from genome assembly GCA_017883345.1 of Candidatus Solibacter sp. Taxonomy (GTDB): domain Bacteria; phylum Acidobacteriota; class Terriglobia; order Bryobacterales; family Bryobacteraceae; genus Solibacter. The sequence goes on from JADGNT010000151.1 coordinate 8,147, forward strand.
GGCGGAACGGCAGAAGCTGGCGCCGATTCACGTCACGATCGGCGGCGACGGCGTATTTGTGTATAGGTAGGACAGGCCTCCCGGCCTGTCTCGACAGGCCGGGAGGCCTGTCCCACTAAGGAGGAGATCTTATGCCGTTCGAACAGACAGACCGGCCGATGAAGCTCACCACGCCTCTCGGCCCCGACGCCTTGATCCTGGGTGGGTTTTCAGGCCGGGAAGCCATCTCCCAAATGTTTCATTTCGAGTTGAAGACGGTTTGGGAGGACAAGACCAAACTGCTGCCCTTTGACCAGTTGCTGGGCAAGAAGGTCACCGTGGAAATTTCTTCCCTCCACGACAAACGTTACTTCAACGGCATCGTCTGCAAAGTGACACAGTACGAACGCGACGAGCACTTCACGTACTACAGTCTTGAGGTGGTGCCGGAACTATGGCTGCTCGATCGTAAATTGCGCAGCCGCACGTTCCAGCACATCAACGTACCCGACATCCTCAAGAAGTTGCTGACCGGCCTGGACGTGGCCTATCAGATCGATGGCGCCTTCGAGCCGCGCGAATACTGCGTGCAATACCGCGAAACCGACCTCGCCTTTGCCAGCCGCCTCATGGAAGAAGAGGGTATCTACTACTTCTTCAAGCACTCCTCCAGCAGCCACCAACTGGTACTCGCCAACACGCCGCAATCCCACCCGGCGGTGCCCTTTCTTCCCACGGTGATTTGGGAAGAGAGCGCGCACGCGTCGATGGAAGAAGACCGCGTGTTCGACTGGAGCAAGGGCCAGGAGATCCGCTCGGGCAAGTTCACCTCCTGGGACCACAAGTTCGAAATGCCCACCAAGCACCTGGAAGCCGATAAGACGATCATGGACTCGGTGACCGTGGGGACCGTGACCCACAAGTTGAAAGTGGCCAACAACGA